>JAZORL010000001.1:0-2005 GCA_045656625.1 Candidatus Scatosoma sp.
CCGACAGTCGAACAGGTCAAAGACGAGGGATAGTGCATCGTTGCGTAGCCCTTTTCGTTTGCCGCCCATTCGATATGCTTATAAATTGCGCCCGTGCCGCATTCTATGTACATACTTTCCGTATTGACTTCGTAAATCTTATTCATGCGCTTGGTGTCAAGTATAATACCGCCGCAAACGGGAAGCGCGCCACCCTGCGAGCCTGCGCCGCCCCCCCAAGTCGTCACGGGGATTTTGTAATAATTTGCTATTTTCAGCACCTTCGACGTTTCCTGCGCGTCCTTGGGCGCAACGATGAAATCCGCTTCGGGCATTCTTACACCGCGGTCCACCCACATTCTCGAAAGCCAGAAAAAGTCTGCACTATGCGTAACCTTATCAATTTCTTTTACCGAACAATTTTCTCTGCCTACCGCATCTTCCAGCTCGGTCAAAATTTGCGTAAATAAAAACTCGTTCACAGCTAAGCCTCCATAATATCTTTCAAATCTTGTTTTATCATCAATAGTTTTCCACGGGAATCGTTTTCTCACCGTTGCTAATACCTTTCATAATGGCGTCGCGAATGGCAAGAACTGCCAACGTTTCTTTCTTGTCAAAGGGTTCTTCGTTCGTTTCAAAGAATTTCACGATACTTTCTACCAAGCGATAGAATTCGGTACCCTTTTCCACGTTTTTATATTCACAATTCGCCTTATCCGTTTCCACGTCCACAGAGAATCCCCAACCGCTGTTGGAATAACTAAGGGTTACCGTTCTGCCTGCATATTCCAACACGATTGTCGATTGCTTATCACCGCTGAAAACGTGCGCAAGCTTTGCCTGCTCGCCTTTCGTCAGTTTCACCGCCATTTCGATTTGGTGAATGATATATTCTTCCAAACTGCGGCCGCCGCCTTTAATCATGACGTTTTTAACGTCGGTATAGTCCGCGATTTCTTCCGCATATCGTAAGGCTGACGAGGTAAAAATCTTCGTATTGTACTTTTCCGCCACCGCAAAAATGGCTTTCGCCGTTTCCAAATCAGGCGCAAACGTCTTATCGATATATGTGGTTTTACCGTACTTCAAAGCCGCTTCTGCGTATCTTAAATGCGTTTCAGGGTTTGCGGGCGCGAGAATTAAAATATTGTCGGATTTTTCACAGAGTTCTTCAATGGAATAGCAACGGGTTACGTTATTTTTTGCACACCAGTCATCCGTGAGCATTTTTCCAGGTTGTTCTACTTCCGCATAGGCGTACGTCACTTTATAATCCACGCCAAGTTCTTTGCTGGCTTTCTCAAAAAGTCCCAGATAGGTATTGGAGTGCCATTCGTCGATAAAGTAATCAATAATTCCTATTTTTTTCATTCTTGCACCTCAAAGATATTTTTTCAGTTCAACTACACATTGTTTTTCCGCCGATTCAAACGCAGCCATAACGACGGCAAGAGACGCACGGATGTCTTCATGCGTAACAAATTGCGTCGCTTTGCCTTCAATACTGTCGATAACGTTTTCGTAAAATTGTTCCCACCAAGGAAGATCTTTTCTTACGGGAAGCTCCATTTCCGTCACTTCGCTTTGCGGACGGGGCCACATAGAACGGGAAAGCCCGTTTTCCGTATATACACAGCCTTGCGCCCAGTCCACCGATTTTACGTTTGCACGGACGATTTTACCCGTTCTGCCAAACCAATCATAGACAATCGCCGTACCGTCATCGCCCGAAATATGCCAACGCGCTTCATTGATAAACGTCCAAGAATCGGCTATGATATGCACGCTCAAATTCCCTGGATATTTCAAGTCCAAACGAATGGCATCGTCCACTTCCGGTTGATAAATTTTCTTTAAGTCGGCGTGAACGGAAATGGGATTTCCAAATAATTGTAAAACTTGGTCTATCATGTGTATGCCCCAATCGAACAAAAAGCCGCCGCCCGATGCTTTAACGGTACGCCAATCCCCAGGAATATTTCGATTGCTGAACAAGCGAGAATATACTTGATAAGGTTTCCCA
>JAZORL010000002.1:0-10307 GCA_045656625.1 Candidatus Scatosoma sp.
AAGAGCGTTCGATTGGTGCAGTAGCTTGACGAGCATAACCTTTAAGGATACGTCCACTTGGTATAGGACAACAGATTTCATGAATTGGCAAAATAAAACGGGCGGTACAAGTACAAGCGTAACGAATTCGTCCACAAATGCAACGTATTTTAAATCAACTTACGACGACTATTATTGGTATAAGCGTTAATAGGATAAAATAAAATCCCGCCGCGACGGTGAGCCGTCGCAGCGGGGTTCTTTTTGTGTTGTGGTTGTCATTCTGAACGCAGTGAAGAATCTCAAGAGATACGTTCGGCTACGCAACAAAGTTGCTCCGCTCAGTATGACAAGAGGGGATACGTTCGGCTGTGCAACAAAGTTGCTCCGCTCAGTATGACAAGAGGGGGTGCTTTATGCGATAGAAGGAATTACGATTGCGCTTAAAACGACAAAGCCGAGTGCAATTCTATACCAGCCGAACACCTTGAAATCGTGTTTTTTCACGAAATCCATAAGGAACTTAATCACGAAAAGGGAAACGGCGAAGGCTACGATTGAGCCGATGGCAAGATATCCGATTTCCGCGCCGCTCATACTCCCTTCGTCCATGAAGAATTTCAAGAGCTTATAGCCGCTTGCGCCGACCATGGTCGGGATAGCAAGGAAGAAGGTAAATTCCGCCGCCGCAACTCTCGATACGCCAAGAAGCAGCGCGCCGATAATCGTAATGCCCGAGCGAGAAGTGCCGGGGATAGAGGCAAGCACTTGGAAACAACCGATAAAGAATGCATATTTATAGGAAAGCTGGGAAATTTCTTGCACCTTTGCATTCTTTTTATGGAAGGTTTCAATCAAAATAAACACTACGCCGTAGAAGATTAAAGCCGCTGCGATAATCACGGTCGTCGTGGTGGAAGAAAGGTCTTCAAAAAGCTTATCGACAACCAAAGCGAGCAGGGCAGGTACGCAAGCAACGAGCACTTTCAGCCACATTGTAAGCACGTCCTTCTTCCATACGAGCTTGTTTTTTTCGTCCGTTTTTTCCTTGCCGAGCGGGAAAAGCTTTTTCCAAAAGAGTACGACGACGGCGAGGATTGCCGCAAGCTGTACCACGTATTCGAACATGTCGGCAAAAGACGGGGAAACGTCTTTGAGCGGCCAAAATTCGTTGAACAAAATCAAGTGTCCCGTACTCGAAACGGGCAGCCATTCCGTAATCCCTTCAATCAGCCCGAGTACGACGATTTTCAAAATTTCAATAAGTTCCATAAATACTCCTACTTTGATAATTTATGCCAAAGTTTATTTGTATTATAACATAACGGCGAGGGAATGTCTATCGTTTTTTTTCGTTTGGGTATAGTTTGCGGGGGAATTTTCTTTCATAGCGTTGACAAATTAGAGAAAGTATTGTATAATCAGTAAAGAAGCACCCAAGGGGTGCTTTATGCGAGAAGGGGGACGGAGCATGTATAATAAAGCGTTGTTTTTAGATATGGGCTTATATGAGCTTTGCATCGTCGCTGCGATTCTCGTCGCCCTGCTTGTAGCGGATAAAATGGGCATAAAGCGCGGTTTTTCCGTTCGCTTGCAAAAGCTCGTGCTTTACGGTGCGTTCGCCGCAATCGTAATCGGTTTTTTCGGCGCGATTTTGTTCCAAGCCTTTTATAACTATATGGATACGGGCGTGTTCAAAATCACGAAAAGCACGGGTATGACCTTTTACGGCGGGTTATTGTTCGGCGCGGCGGTGTATTTGATCGTTTGGTTTGGCGTTGGCAAAAAATATTGCAAGGATAACGAGCCTGTAAAACAGCTTTCCGCTATGGCGGATGTTGCGGCGGCGGTGTTGCCGTTGGCGCACGGAATCGGGCGGCTTGGCTGTCTTTTTGCGGGCTGTTGCCATGGGAATCAAACGGACGCTTGGTATGGGATTACAATGGATACCCCCGACGAAGGGTATGGGAAATTCGTGCCTGTGCAGCTTTTTGAGGCGGTGGCGCTTTTTGCGATAGCGGGCGTGATTTTGTGGCTGTATTTCAAGCCGATAAAAGGGAAAAACTTTCCGCTTTTGCCCGTGTATATGATCGGATATGGGGTGTGGCGGTTTGTGATCGAGTTTGCGCGAGGGGATAGCCGTGGTAAGACGATCGTACCGTTTTTAAGTCCGTCACAGCTCATTGCGGTGGCGTTGATACTTGGCGGTGTCGCCTATTATATTATTTGGTATTGCGTAAAAAAGAAGATAAAAAACAAGGAGAGTGTGAAAGATGAGCAAGACGGAAGCAAGACAAGCGTTTAAGGAAATTTTCGGCAGCGAAGCGGAAGATTTGTTTACGGCGGCGGGACGTATTAACGTTATCGGCGAGCATATTGACTATTGCGGCGGGAAGGTGTTTCCTGCGGCTTTGAACTTGCGCTGCAACGTGTATGCAAGAAGGACGGGTGGCAAGCTCGTGCGTATGGCGTTTCGTGGTATCGACGGCGTAGTGGAGCTGGACGTCGATCAGCTCGATAGCTATCGTGGCTTGAAGATTGGGAATTATCAAGCGGGCGTGGCGTATTTCTTGCAGGAAAAGGGCGTAGAAATCGTCGGTTGCGAGCTCTATTACGATTGCACCGTACCTTTTGGCTCTGGGCTTTCCTCTTCGGCGGCGATCGAAGTGGCGACGGCGGTCACCTTCTGCGAATACGCAGGCGTAAAGTATGATAAAGTGGAATTGGCGTTGCTTTCGCAAAAGGCGGAAAATCAGTATGCTGGGGTAAATTGCGGTATTATGGATCAATTCGCCTCGGCGATGGGGAAGAAGGACCACGCAGTGTTGCTTGATTGCTCCACGTTGAAATACGAATACGTACCTTTACAGCTCGGGGAGTATTGCTTGGTCGTTGCAAACTGCAATAAGCCGCACAATTTGGTGGAAAGTAAGTACAACGTACGCCGTCAAGAAGTGGAAACGGCGCTTAAATTGATTCGTGAAAAGCTCCCTGTAAGCTGTCTTGCAGAAATCACGCCGAAGCAGTTTGCGGAAGTGAAATATTTGCTTTCGGGGGTTGTGGAAAAACGTGCGGAGCACGTTGTCAACGAATGCGACCGAGTGCAAAAAGCGGTGGAAGCCTTGAAGAAGGGGGATATTGCGGAGCTTGGCAGACTTTTGAACGAGAGCCATTATAGCTTGCGTGATTTGTACGAAGTGACGGGGAAGGAATTGGATATGCTTTCGGAGCTTGCGAGAAAGGAAGCGGACTGTCTTGGCTCGCGTATGATCGGCGCAGGCTTTGGTGGCTGCACGATTTCCATCGTTAAAAAGACGGCGGTGGAAGGCTTTATTCGTCGTGTAGGCATGGCGTATCGAGATGCGATTGGATACAGCGCAAGCTTTTACGAAACGTCGATCGAGGACGGAATCACTGTGCAAAAGTTGTAATAAAAAGCCGCCTTTTCAAAGGCGGCTTTTTCATTTCATCAAATACATGGTGGTGTGTTTTATAAATATAATGCACGAGCAAGGCGCAACAGACGGGGCTTTTCGTTGTCCTTTGGATTGACTGCGGCGTGCAAGAGAAGCTCGTGTAATACGTATGCGAGCTTGGGCGTAGGAAGGCCAAGCGCTTTCAAATCGTTGCCGTTGACTGCAAGTTCTTTCAAGGTAAACGGAGCGTTTTCTTGGCGCATAGCCGCTAAAACGCTTTGCCATTTGCGGCAGGTAGGAGCAATTTCAAAATCGTCCGTGCAAGCGGAGTAATCCGCTTGCTTGATGAGAAGTAGCTCTTCAAGAATTTCGTAATGCTCGATAAAGAAACGGCGGAGCTTTGGTTCTTTCGTTTTGCAGTCAAAATCGTACATGTGCCACAAGGTAAGCTCGCGGACTTGTTCAATCGTCTTTTTCGGTGCTTTTAAGCGAGTGATAATTTCGACGGCGATTTGTGCGCCTTCGTCTGCGTGCGCATAAGAGTTTCCGTCACGGAGCTTGCAAAAGGGCTTGCCAACGTCGTGTAAAAGGGCGGCGAGCCGTATTCCTTTTCCCGCATAGCAGGCGGCGCGAAGGGAATGCTCTAAAACGTCGTATTTGTGAAAATCAGCACGCTGCGCCATATTCTCACCCAAAGCAAGCTCGGGTAAAATATGATGCAAAACGCCCGTTTTTTGCAAGAGAGTTAAACCTAAATAGGGGCCGTTTTTATATCCGTATTTTTCATCGGCGTATAAAATCGCAAGCAGTTCGGTGAATATCCGCTCGGGGGAAATGTCTTTGATGAGAGCGGCGTTCATTTTTGCGCCCTGCAAACATTCCTCGTCGGGATAGAAATTTAGTTGCGCCGCTTGACGAGCAAGACGCATTAAACGAAGTCCGTCCTCCCCAAAGACTTTTTTTGCGTCCGTGACCGTCCGTAGACGGTTTTCCTTCGCATCGGCGATACCGCCGAGAGGGTCGACGTAGTTTTTCGCTTGGATATCGTAATAGATGGCGTTTGCCGTGAAGTCACGGCGGCGTGCATCTAATGCAATATCGTCGGTGAAATGAATTTCAACGGGTACATGGGTGCCGCGTACGTATTTATCCGAACGAAAGCAGGTATATTCGTAGTCCACGCCGTCGATATCGGCAAGCTTGACTGTGCCCGTGTTTTTATAAACGCCTTGCACGATAAAGCCGCACTGGGTCGCAATTTCGGCGAAATCCTGTGCGGAAATCGGGGCGCAAATATCCCAATCGAAGTGCACGGCATGCTTTCCGCAAAGAAAATCCCGTACGCTGCCACCGACTGCGTAAAGGGGTTTTGGACACGCATTTGCAAATTTTTTGAGTTGTTTAGGGATAATTTCGTACATTTTCGACCCAAATAGAAAAATTTTTTCTATTTACAGTATAACAAATTCAAAAATAAATTGCAATTCTTCGGAAAGTGTTATATAATATATTTGTGGGGAAATTTGATTTTCTTCATAAAAGAGTTGTTATGCGAAGGATGAGTATGCTGCAAATTATAGTAAATCCCATTGCAGGGAAAAAGAGGGCGGCGAAAAATTTAAGGACGGTAGAGCGGATATTTTTAGAACGTGGCGTTGCCTACGAAGTGCATAAGACGGAGTTTGCAGGCGACGGCGAAAAGATCGCGCGTAAGCTGTGTGAGCAGGGGGAGAGAGAGTTTGTCGTCGTTGGCGGTGACGGGACTTTACACGAGGTTCTCAACGGCTTGATCGATCCGTCCGTATGCCGTTTGGGGCTGATTCCGTCGGGAACGGGGAATGATTTTGCTGCGGCGCTTTCCATTCCGTTGGATGCGGAAAAGGCGGCGTTGAAAATCTTGGACGGACAAGCTACGGAAATTGACTATTTGCAAGTCGGGCAGCGTCGGTGTATGAACGTTGCTGGGCTTGGCATGGACGTAGACGTCTTGGAACGCTGCTTACGTGGTAAGTCGCGCGGAAAAATGAAATATTTCAAGAGCTTGCTTGTGAGCTTGTTTAAGTTCAAGGGGTATAAAATCCGTGTGGAGCTGGACGGCAAAGTGGAAGAACACGACGCATTGATTGCGGCGGCTTGCAACGGCTCGCAGTTTGGCGGCGGCATTAAAATTTGCCCGACGGCGAAAGCGGACGATGGGAAAATTAGCGTAGTGCTCGTCGAGTGTATCGGTGGGAAATGGAAGCTGATAAAGGCACTCTTGCAGCTCATGAAAGGAAAGATTCTCACTTATCCTGCGACGACCCATTTCCTTTGCGACAAGTTCACGGTTATTCCCGAAAATGCTTGCGCTTTGCAGCTGGACGGGGAGATTTATAAAGACGTTGCCTTTGAGGCGGAAATCAAGGGCGGCCTGAATTTTTATCGATAATTCAAAATCACGAGGGCAGGTATGCGTTGAAATGCGCAAATAGGCTTGCCCGATAGAAGGATATCACCAAACAATGAGAAACGGAACGTATAAAAAAATACTCGACAAACTCTCGCAAGGGGTTTTCGTATTCGATGAGAAGCTGCGTGTGCAATACGTCAACGCGGCGTTTCGTCGTGCGTTCTCGGATACTGCGCGCGTGGGCGGTACGCTCGCGCAAGCGCTCGGTTGCGGTGAAAAAGGAAAATGCGGCGAAGGGGAATCCTGCGAATACTGTGCATTTTTGCGTGTGATGCGCGCGGCAATTTCCGAACGTGCGGAAAAGACGGAAACGGTGCACTCCACCATTCAAAGGGGCGGTCAAACGGACAAGATTTCCATGTCAATTCGTGTTATGCCGCTTGATGAAAAGGGCAAGCTTTTTATGGGCTTGACGGAAGGGACGTACCATACGGAAATCGAGCGTGAAATGCTCTCGGCAGGGCAAATGCAGCGACGGTTGTTGCCAGCGGGGAAGAGTATGGCAGGCGTGAATTATTCGTATATGTTTATCCCGTGCTTTGCTGTCGGGGGGGATTTGCCCGACGTTTACGAACTGGACGGACAAGCGTACGGCGTACTCGCCGACGTATCGGGAAAAGGGATTCCTGCCGGTATGCTTTCGGCGTTTGTGAAGGCGGCGTTCGATCGGAAAGAGCCGAATTTGGGGCTTGCGCTTTCGAGCTTGAATGGAAAATTTAACGAGTTAAACCAAGACGAACGTTCGTATATCACGGTTGCGGCGGTGAGAATTGATAAATCGAGCGGGTTGCTCCGCTATGCGATGGCTGGGCATAATGCGCCGATTCTTTTGAAAAATCGATACGGAATTCATGAGGTGGAATCACCTGCGCCTCCCATTTCGAATTGGATGGTGGACTTTGCGTACAAGGAAAAGGAATTGCCTTTTGAGCGTGGGGATTTGCTCGTATTGCTCACGGACGGCGTGACGGAGTGTATGAATGCAAAGGGCGAGCTTTTCGGGATCGAACGCGCGGAAAACGTTTTGATGCAATCGCACAGTGCGGAAGATTATATCGGGAAATTAAAAGCGGCGCTGAACGTGTTTAGCGGCGGAAAGTTTACGGACGATATCACCGCCATTGCGTTTGATTTATAAGAATTTTAGCAGTTGTCAATACTTACGAAAGATACCGTTTTCGGTAGAAGGAGACCTATGTCGACGAAGAAACGTCCCGAGTGGGTGGACAGATTTTTAGAAAAATTTAAGAACCCGTCCTCTTGGGTCGTAGTCTTGCTATACGCGTCTACGTTGGTGATTTGTCCGCTTGCTGTTGCGACGATTATTATCGGTTATGGGCACGGCGTGTTCGCTGTAATCACGTACACGATTTGCGCGTTGCTGTTCATCTACACGATGTACGTGGCAATTAATTCCTTTAACCGAGTGAAGGCACGATTCCACGAAAAGACGGATAAGTTTGAGTTTATGCGCAAACTGCATCTAAATCCGTCGTTTAGAACGATTATTTTTGCGATTTTTACCATCGCTTGCAATATTTGGTATGCGATTTTCCTCATCAAAATGGCAAGAAAGATGGATTCGTCGTGGTATGCGGCGCTTGCGTTGCATTCGATAGTCCTTTTCGCTACGAGAACGGCGGTATTGAGCAAGAATGCTTGGGATAGTAGACGATATAAAGCCGACCCTGTCCGCTTGAAAAAGGGGAAACTGAACAACTATCTATTTAGCGGAATTATGCTCTTGGTTTTGACGGTAGTGTTATCAGTATTCGTGTTCGTTTGCGTGACCGTCGGCGGCGGTATGCGCGTACCGCGCTGGGCGATTTATCTCTTTGCGATTGTGGCAATCTACCGCATTGCCGTAGCGATGATCCATTTCATTAAGGCGCACCGCTACGAGGATTTGGTGGCGCGGTCGGTGCGGTATACGAATTTGGCGACGGCGTTCGTTTCCGTCTTGACCTTGCAAGCGTCCGTCATGGCAAGCTTTCCGCCTACCTTCAACCCTCGGCCGTTCACCTTGCTTTTAAGCTCGCTCGTGGGTTTGGTTGGTATCGTGCTTGGTACGTTAATGGTGGTTTATGCGGCGCGAGAGAGGAAGAAAATTGCGGCGGCGGAAAAGAACAAACCACAGTCGGCTGAACCGATGGACGGTTATAATCGTGAAGACTATATTTACGAGTACGGAAATACCGTAAATGGAAATAAAGACAAAATGGAAAGGAAATAAACGTATGGAAATCGTAAAACTTTATCCTGAATGCAAAGACAATATTTGGGGCGGCGTAAAGCTGCGTGATAAATATGGCAAACAGACGGACAAGGAAATCGTAGCGGAAAGCTGGGAATTGTCCTTTCATAAAGACGGACCGACCCGTTTAGAAAACGGAAAAACGTTGCAAGAAACGGCAACGGCGGCGGAGCTTGGGAAAAACTGTGAAGGGTTCCCGTTTTTCCCTGTGCTTGCAAAGCTCATTGACGCCAAACAAGATCTTTCCGTGCAGGTGCACCCGTCCGATTCTTATGCTTTGAAAAACGAAAACAGTTTCGGTAAGACGGAAATGTGGTATATCGTCGAAGCGGACGAAGGGGCTGGGATTTATCTCGGTTTTAAGAAAGACGTTACGCAGGCGGAATATGAAAAGGCGATTGCTGATCATACGCTCACCGAGCTTTTGAATTTCTTTGAGGTCAAGGCAGGGGAATGTTATTTTATTCCGTCGGGTACGATTCACGCAATCGGGCAGGGCTGCTTGATTTGTGAAATTCAACAAAACAGCAATTTGACCTATCGTGTATACGATTACGGTAGAAAGGATAAGAATGGCAACGAGCGCGAGTTGCACGTGGAAAAGGCGCTTAAAGTGACGAATCTTTCCAAGTATGAGTATGCGCCTTTGGCAGTCAACACGGACATGGGTACCCTCTTGGGGCTTAGCCGCTACTTTACGACGACTTCCGTGCAGGTGGATGGGAGTAAGTCCGTCTACGTGGATAAGGGCTCCTTCAAGTGCGCAATTTGCGTGGAAGGCGAAGGGGAGATTGCAGGCAAAAAAGTGTCGCTTGGGGATAGTTGGTTTATCCCTGCGGGGTATGGAGAAGTGTCTATGTCGGGCAAAATGCATTTGATTGTGGCAGAAGTGAGAAAATATTACGTCGGGATTGACTTGGGCGGTACGTTTATCAAGGGCGGTATCGTGGACGATCTCGGGCAAATTATTTACGAGGATAAAACGCCTACGGAAAGCGAAAAGGGCGCGGACGGGGTTGCGACGAATATTGCAAACCTCGTGAAAACGTTGCTGAATAAGGTCGGTCTTGGCACGGATGACGTGGAAGGGATCGGTATGGGCGTACCCGGTATGATCGATAGCAAGGCAGGGAACGTAATCTACTCGAATAATTTGAAATGGAAGGATTTCCGTATTGGTGAAAGCGTTTCAAGGATGACGGGCTTGAAGGTCAAGATTGCCAACGATGCGAACGTTGCGGCGCTTGGTGAGGTCAAATTTGGCGCAGCAAAAGAGTATGATGATGCGGTGCTTTTGACGCTCGGCACGGGCGTGGGCGGCGGTATTGTCGTGGACGGCAAGCTCGTGGAAGGAAACAAGTCGGCTGGCGCAGAGCTTGGGCATATGGTAATTGAATGTGGGGGCGAGCCTTGCACCTGCGGCAGAAAGGGTTGTTTGGAAGCGTACGCCTCGGCAACGGCGTTGATCCGTGATACGAAACGCGCGATGGAAGCGCATAAGGACAGCAAGATGTGGGAAATCGGTTCACTGGATAAGGTGACGGGGGTAGTTCCGTTTGCCTATAAAACGAGTGACCCTTACGCAAAAGCGGTCGTGGATAACTACATTGCGCGTTTGGCGTGTGGAATCACGAACATAGCGAACGTATTTAGACCGCAAGCGGTGATTTTGGGCGGCGGTGTGTGCGCCCAAGGGGATGCGCTTGTAAAACCTTTGCAGGAGCTTGTCGATAAGGAAATTTTTGCAGGGGATCTTGGTCCGCAAGTGCCCGTTTTGATTGCGAAGCTTGGCAACTCGGCAGGACTTCTTGGTGCGGCGGCACTTTTGATGGATTAAAGCGAAAAATTGTAGTTTGGGAATATTTTTTCAAAAAAACCGAAAAACAAGACGAAAAACAGTTGACAAATATCCAAAAAGATTTTATACTATATAAGCGTTTGAATGAAGAACGCTTATAGGCGCACTGTTAGCTCAACTGGATAGAGCGACGAGTTGCCCGTAAAGCAAAGCATTGATAATGCTTTGTAGGGACGAGATGAGTGAGCGCATAAGTCCGCGCGAACGGTGACCGAAAACAGCGATCGCCAAACGCTGTTTGAGAGCGGTCTACGGAATAAGTCAACTGCATAAGCACTGTTAGCTCAACTGGATAGAGCGTCGGTCTACGGAACCGAAGGCTAGGAGTTCGAACCTCTTACGGTGCACCAG
>JAZORL010000003.1:0-3828 GCA_045656625.1 Candidatus Scatosoma sp.
ACCTTCATTACGGAGGTAGCAATACCATAGAAGGTCGCACCCTTACCAGCAATGATTTGACCGCCCGATTTCTTCACGTATTCTTCCACTTCTTCGTGCGTATAAGGCGCTACCTTCAAAAGGCTCTTATCCGTCAACGTGTTTTCATATTCCTTCAAAGGAATTCCAGAAATATCCGCCGTCGACCATGCAACAAAGGAAGAATCGCCATGTTCACCAAGTACGTATGCATGTACTTGCTGTTGATTTACCGAGTAAAGCTCGGAAAGACGAGTTCTCAAACGAATACTGTCAAGCGTCGTACCCGTACCGATAACACGGTTTTTGGGAACACCCGTAATCTTGCAGAATACGTAAGTAAGAACGTCCACGGGGTTTGCAACGAACAAGTAAAGTGCGTCAGGCGCATATTTTACAATTTGCGGAGCAATGCTCTTCAAAATGTTTACGTTCGTTTGCGTAAGGTCGATACGGGATTGACCAGGCTTTCTACCTACGCCAGACGTAACGACTACGATATCAGACCCAACTGCGTCTTCATACGTGCCGAAGTAAATCTTTGCGGAAGAAAGATAAGGCGTTGCTTGCAAAATATCCAACGCTTCCCCTTTTGCCTTTGCTTCGTTTACGTCGATCAAAACGATTTCCGCAACCGAACCGGTCGCTACCAACGTGTAAGCAACGGTAGCACCTACCGAACCTGCGCCGATAATAGTAACTTTGTTGTTCATAGTGTATATCTCCGTTAATATATTTTTCTCGTCTGCTTCTGCGCCCAATGCGCCTAATCATACGATTCTATTATAACACATTTTTCTTGCGCATACAAACACTTGAACCGCCTATCTAAAAAAATAAAATCGCTAAATCGATAAATTTTTATCTTTTGGGCGTTTTTTTATAAAAAAACGGCTTCGTGATTTACGAAACCGTCAAAATTTTCTATTCTTATCTTTCTTCGCGCCAAGTTTTGAAAAGTAGGATTGCGCCTTGTATAATTGCTAAAATTCCCACCAGCACGAGTATTACCCCCACCGAACCCCGTCGATGAAAGAGTAATAATAACCCCATAAGGATATACAATCCTGGCGTAGCGTAATCACAAAGCAAATCTTGCCACGAACGAATCGTACATTTGCAGTGGATTTTTTCATAAAGCAGAAGTATGCCAACAATCAGCAATAGCGCCGCAACAATGTACAGCACCGCTTCCATCACAACCCAGCCGCAAATAATGATAAAAACCCCAACGACAGTTTTTACGACGGCAGGTGGAATCAGTCTTCCCCAAAAATCCATAAGCCCAAGCGCAATCAAACATGCGCCGACTACGGTCATTAGAACGCCTATAAAATTCCCTTTAAGGATAATAAGCATTATCCCTATCCCCATCGTAAGAATCGCAGAAAGGATTTTTTCCGATTTTTTCATGCACACTCCTTGCGCTTTTTAACACCAACGACGAACGGTCGCAATACGAATAAAACCGCCCTTAAAACGATGTGCCGCACGAGCGCAAGGATATTCTTCTTCCTTGCGGCATTGCGAGCAAAAGGCATACGTTCCGCATTTATCGTCACCCGCTTTTACGCTATCATACCATTTTTCATCGTCAAATCTTTGTTGTTGCGTCTTATAATCCATAATCCGTCTCCTTTTATTATATGCAGTCGCTTGCTTTTTCAGCACAAATTTCCATATTATTATAATCAAAAGAGAAAAATATTTCAACGCTTTTTCGACCTTTTTTGGCATTTTTTTTACTTTTTATACGGAAAAATGAAACCGCGGTTTTTCACCGCGGTTAAAAGCATTTTTAATTCGTTAGCTACGCGACTTTGCAACCGACGTTGCAAAGCGCCGTAACCCCTTTTCTTTCGTTTTATTGCAGCCTTTTCCGACCGGCAACACGCAAAAAATCCGTTTTATGCGGATATATAATACTATATGCAAAATCCCAAAAAACAGTCCTTGTTTTTCGGGATTTTTTATCTTTATTTCGTTATATTTCATGCACTCGCAAGGTAGAGAAAAGCTCTTGATATTTTTCTTTCGTAAAGGACACGTCCTCAACGTTCGTCACCGTCGCCGTACCAGCCGCCACGCCCGCACGCAAAATTTCAGGCAAGCTCGCGCCCTGTTCCAGCTTTACCGCCGCCGCTGCGACCATGCCGTCCCCTGCGCCAACTGTGGAATTTACCGCCACATTCAAGCTCTTACAATAGAAATTTCGTTTCCCGTCGGTGATCACCGCACCTTGCTTTCCAAGCGACAACAGCACTCGTTTTGCACCCCGTTCTATAAGCTCGTAGCAAGCCTCCAACATATCTTCCTTGCTCGTAATTTTGCGGCCGATTGTATTTTCCAATTCCTCGATATTCGGCTTTACCAAGTCCACGCCGCAATTTACCGCCGCAAACATTCTCGCCCCGTGCGTATCGACGATTTTTAAGCATTTCGGGCTACACGCTTTCGCTAATTCGCCGTAATAGGAATCGTTCACGCCACGTGGAATCCCCCCTGAAAACACCGCCACGTTGCACTTTGCCGAAAAGGTCTGTACAGCGGATAAAATCTCATATTCCTTGCCGCTATCAATCTCCGCGCCCACGTCATTGACCTCCGTCAGCATAGAACGACGGTCGATAAACTTATAGTTCTCACGCACTCTTCCCTTATTCCAAACAAACGAATAAGGCACGCCCTCGTTATGTAAAAGACTTTCAAACATTTGCCCGTTTTCGCTATACATCAAGCCTGTCGCAAAGGAATCTTCCCCAAGCCTTTTAATACCAATCGCCACGTTCAAAGCTTTACCGCCCAAGGTGATTGCTTTTCTTTTTGCCACGTTCGTCTTCCCGACGTTCAGCGCATCAACCTCTACTGTCACGTCAATGCAAGGACTCATACATACCGTTAAAATCATAGTTCTTCGCCTTTTACCCTCAGCAAAAGACTACCCCCCAAATCATTCTTGATTATTATATACTACTTTTATGATAATTTCAAGACCAAAATGAAAAAATTTTAACTTTTTCACAAAAAAAAGATCGCCTTTTGAAAAGCGACCTAATTTTTTTACATCGAAATCATTTGCAACGTTTCGTAAAGCTCGTGATTAAACGTTTTCTTCATAGAAACTGCTTCAATAATGTCCATATCGATAATCTTATTATTGCGGATACCGACAACGCGATTACCAATACCATCCTTCAACAAGCGGACAGCCTTATTACCAAACTGCGCCGCCAACATTCTATCCGCCATCGTAGGCGAACCGCCACGCTGTACGTGACCGATACAGGTAGGACGAACGTCGTAATGCGTATGAGCTTGAAGACGCTTAGAGAATTCTTCCGCACTCATTGCCCCTTCCGCAATTACGATTATATTCGAATGTTTACCACTCGCTCTCGATTGATTAATTCTATTGAGAATCTCCTGCATATCGAAAGCAATTTCAGGCACGACGATAATTTCCGCACCCGATGCAATACCACTATAAAGCGCAATATCGCCGCAATGTCTGCCCATAACTTCCACAACGGAAACACGTTCGTGCGACGTCATCGTATCACGAAGCTTGTTGATAAGATCAAGACAGGTATTTACCGCCGTATCAAAGCCAAGCGTATAATCAGTGTACTCTAAGTCGTTATCAATCGTACCAGGAATCCCGATCGTGGGAACACCGTACTGTTCACACAAAATTTTTGCGCCACGGAAAGAACCGTCGCCGCCGATAACAACAAGGCCTTATCCGTGACGATTCAACGTATCTACCGCACGTTTCTGACCTTCTACCGTAAGCATTTCCATACATCTTGC
>JAZORL010000004.1:0-9072 GCA_045656625.1 Candidatus Scatosoma sp.
CCCGAACAAGGTATGGACGGCGAATCAATGAGTGACTGGTTCACGGGCAGCGGTTGCGTGCTTGGTAAGGTATTCTTCTTCTGCGTATTCGGTGTGCGTCCTAATTTGCAAGGCGTGGAAATTTGTCCTGCAATCAATAAGAAGTTTAATAAATTGCAAACGACGCTTTCTATCAAGGGCGGTGAGATTACCGTGATTTACAAATATACAGGGCAGGGCAAGCGTACCTTTACGGTAAATGGAAACTCCGTGTGCGGTGAATATAATACGAAGTACGCTACGGATAAGATTATGCTTTCTAACGAAGAAATTTCTGGGAAGAAGATTGTCGTAGAAATTTGCGATTAACAGGAAAACATTAATAAAGGTCGAGTATGCTAAATTCTAATATGGTGCAAGAAACAAAAGAAATAACGCGCATACGCCTTTGCAGCGGGGATGTAAGAACTTGCGTTTTCTTGGTGAAAAATGGGGGGAACGACGAGTTTACTTTGATTGATGGCGGCTTTGACGAACATAACGTTGTCAATCAATTACTTCCTTGTTTACAAGAGTTAGGCGTTCCGCTTTCAAAAATTTGTCGGTTGTTATTGACGCATAGCCACGGTGATCATATTGACGGCTTGCCTGCACTATTACCGCTTATTCCTAATGTGGAAATTTATGCGCATGAAAGCATTGCGCCGCGAACGCATACATTGACGGACGGTATGGTGATAGGCGATATCAAGGCGGTTTATATGCCTGGACATACCGAGGATGGCTTTGGATTTTTGGATGTAAGAACGAATTCGCTTATCAGTGGCGATGGAATTCAACTGTGGGGTATAGAAAGATTTGGCGTAGGCGCGGATTTACCGAAAGAATATTTGCAAACGCACGATAAGTTGTTGTCTATGGATATTCGCAATATTTTCAGTTCACACCCTTACGATTTTTTAGGTGAAAGAGCTTTGGGATATAAAAATTGCAAGGATTATATTCAAGTAAGCAAAAATAATTATTTGGAATTGATAGCCTTTACAAAGAAGTGGAGAAAGGAAAATAAAACGGCGCGTGAGATATGCGATTTATTTGAGATAGAACATCTCAAATATCCTAAAATGCAAGTCAACGCCGTTGAGAAAATTATTCGAGTTTTTAAAATTTAAAATTCTTATGAGACATACATTTGAGAATTAATAGGAGTTGGTATATGAAGAAAGTACAAAAGATTGCAATTATGACGGGCGGCGGGGATTGTCCTGGTTTGAACCCTGTAATCCGCGCGGTTGTAAAGACCGCTATTTCCAAGTACGGTTTGGAAGTAATGGGGGTGCGCCATGGTTATCATGGACTTTACCACGGCGATTTTATCAAGCTCGGCTTGGAAGACGTAGAAGAAATTATTACCAAGGGCGGTACGATTTTGTACAGCTCCAATAAGGACAATTTGTTCCAGTACCCCGTAAAGGACGAAAACGGTAACTTCGTCCGTGACGAAAACGGCAAGCTCACCTACGAGGACGTTTCCGACGTCGCAGTAGAGCATTTGAAGGGGGCAGGTATTGATGCATTGTTCATTTTGGGCGGCGACGGTACGCTTACTTCGGCAAGAGATTTCTCTCGCAAGGGTGTAAACGTAGTTGCAATTCCCAAGACGATTGACAACGATTTGGCAAACACCGATTATACGTTCGGTTTCGATACGGCAATTTCCGTAGCAACAGACGGTTTGGACAGAGTTCGTACGACGGGTATGTCACACCATAGAATTATGGTAGTGGAAATTATGGGCAGAGGCGCAGGTTGGATGACCTTGCACGCAGGCATCGCAGGCGCAGCGGACGTGATTTTGATTCCCGAAATTCCTTATGATATCAATAAGGTAGCGGAAAAGATTAAAGCGGACAAAGCAAGCGGCAAAGAATTTTCTATTGTTGCTTGTTCCGAAGGCGCGAAATCCTTGGACGGCAAGCAAGTCGTTGCAAAGGTTATCGAAGACAGTGCGGACTCCATTCGTTTGGGCGGTGTAGGCGCGGTTGTGGCTGACCAGCTTGAACGCTTGACAGGCTCGGAAGCAAGAGCTACTACACTTGGGCATATTCAACGCGGTGGTACGCCTACGGCGCACGACAGAGTATTGTCTTCCCGTTACGGCTATGCGGCAGTTGAACTTTGTATGAAGGGCGGCTTTGGCAGAATGGTGGCTTTGCAAGGCGACGAAATCGTAGACGTTTCCTTGGAAGACGTAATCGGACAAAAGACGAAGAATGTAGACCCCAACGGTGAACTGGTTACGCTTGCAAAAGCAATGGGCGTTTGCTTTGGTGATTAAATATGAAAAAAGAAGCATTTGGAAAAGTAGACGGAAAAGAAGTATATAAATACACGTTGACGGGCGATAACGTTTCGGTGGACGTGTTGGACTTTGGTGCGATTGTACAAAGTTTGTATGTGGACGGAGTAAATATCGTTAGAAGTTTTGAAAGCGCAGAAGATTATAAATTGCGCGGTGGATATGCATGCGTTGTGGTTGGACGCGTAGCAAACCGTATTGCAAAGGCAAAGTTTACCTTAAACGGACAAGAATATCAACTCACGAAAAATGAAGGAGACAATCAGCTTCACGGCGGTTTGCAAGGGTTTCACCATAAATTCTATGAAGTGGAAGAAATTGAAAATGGGTTAAAAATGACCTATATTTCCCCCGACGGTGAAGACGGTTATCCCGGACAACTCGTTTTCACTGTGGAAATTATTTTGACGGGCAGAACTTTGAATATTGAGTATTCTGCAATTTCCGATAAGGATACGATATGGGCGCCTACGCATCATTTCTATTTTAATATGAACGGACCTATCGGCTATGCAAATTCTAACCATCTGACGATTTATTCGGACTATTATACTCCTGTGGATAAGGAGTTAATTCCTCTTGGTTATAAGGCTGATGTAACGGGTACGCCGTTTGATTTCCGCAAAGGAAAGAGAATTGACCAAGACAAGACGGAATTGGGGATTTACGACCATAACTTTATGCTGAACGACGAACATGCGGCGACAATGGTAGGCGACGTATCGGGCTTAAAGATGAAAATTTATACGGATATGCCTGCTATGCAAATGTATACTGGCGCGGGAAAGGAAGAAACTCGAAACGCCGAGAAAATTGCGGATAGAGGCGGTGTTGCGTTAGAACCGCAATTTGCGCCAAATGCAATCAATATGGACGGCTTTGAAAAGCCAATATTAAAGGCAAATGAAGAAAAACGGCATTATATTTGTTTAGAGTTTTAAGAGAAAGACAAATGCAATACTTTATGATAAGGAGAAATAAAATTGCGGTGGATAAAAGACCGCGTGGAGCTGCTCATACAAAGCAGCAATCATCGGCTGATGAGAAAGTAGCGCGGTAAATTAAAAACTAAAGAAAGACGATACATAGCACTTATTGAACAGAGCAATTTGTTCGATAGGTGCTTTTTTATTTTACCTTATTAATAAAAAGCGATAATCGCTGACTTTTTTCACTCATTCTCCCTAAATTTCGACAGAACTTTCTAAGGAAAAAAATTAAAAAAGTTTTTTTGAGTGTTCAGGCGTTGAACTATCAAAGTCTCTATAATCAAAGATACGAAAGGATGCTTGGAAACGAGTAGCCATATAATAACTGAATATACTACGCACCTTTTACTTTCCTTCTGCCGTCGTAAAAACGGCAAGCCACGTGAGCGGACATTTTTCCAAGACTCAGACGGTACGGCGCAATCCGTATCGAAGGCCAAGATAGACAGAGGGTATAATGATACTTGCGTCCAGTCACAGGTCGAGCGGTAACCACTCCGTCGCAACCAATGAGGGCGCCTGGGCGAGAACCGCGCGGAGGTGAAATTCCTATGAGAGTCAAGGCAGATTCGGAAGAATGCGTACCCAAGTTCGGGGAAGTGAAGTGACAAATACGAACAAAAAAGAAACAATTGAAATACAAGAAAGCGGTCGTTTGTAAAATAAGCGACCGCTTTTGAATTTATATAGTAATTAAAAAAAAGAGGAGAAAAGGAATGAAAAAAAATTTAGCAATAATTTTGTCTGTATTAATGTGGATGCGGGTGGCATTTTGTGCCTGAGGAGAAGTCTTCAAGCGATTTAGCGCAAACAGATGCGTCTATCGAGCAGTGACGGGTGAAACGGGGACGGCGATGGGTGATGGCGTGAGCGCTATGCTTGCGCGAGTGACATTATTGGACTAATGATGATAAAAATGGAAAATTGGGGCATGATATGGTAGATATTCTTTTATCTTTGTGGTATATTGAGAATGAGCTACCGAGGTGCTAGCAAAACATAAGGGGGAGTCCCTTGGCATAACGGCGGTTAGAAAGGATAGGGAACTATCTGAAAATGAGGAAAGGAGAATTGAATTATAAGAGATTAAAAAGTTTTTTAGATATACTGGAAAGTATTCCAAATGATGAGAAACGCGATGAGGCGATTCAATTGCTTCTATTAAGCTCTAATGATGGAAACAACTCCGTTTCTCATGAAGAACAATCAAAACAGAAGTATAATGCAGAGATGGAATCTGTGGACGATACAATACAAATAAAATTTACACAAAAGGAGATTGTAAAAATGCCAGAAAGGTTTCAAAAAACATTTATACTTCAAAATAAAATTGTTAGCTGCCGTAGGAGAAAAAGTGGAAAATCTGCAACGAATTATGAAATTCGATATCGTCGAGAAGGGTTAAATATCAGCGTTTCAAGCAACAATATTGAAACAGCAAAAGCTAAATTTATTCAAGCGCTTATTGATATTGAAGTGAATCGTCGTGTTGAGCTTTTCAAGGCGCAAGAAGAAGAAAAGGTTAGGAGGGCATCAGAAAGAGTGAAAGAAATTGGTGCGCCCGACACTTTTCACGAGTTTGCGATGTATTATTTTGATAAATATCGCAGCAGAAAAGTATCATCCAAAACCTTGGAAAATGATGGGTATAGATATAAAAATTATATTCAGCCACATTTTGGTTCAATGCCCATAAGTGCGATTACGCCACCATATTGTCAGGCATTATTGGACAAAATAGCAAGTAGTGGCAAAACTAAAACTTGTAAAGAGGTATACTCAATTTTGAATGCAGTGTTCAAAATGGCGATTGCGCACGATATAATCTCAAAAAACCCATTGGCAATAGCTTATGTTGAAAAACATACAAGCAAGCATGGTAAAGCGTTAACGAAGCAAGAAGAGAAGAAACTATTAGATTCGTTAAAAGGCTCAAAATACCAGGCAATAGTGGCGATGTCGCTGTATACGGGGCTTAGACCCAACGAGCTAAATACCGTCCAAATAGAAGGGGATTTTGTGGTGGCTAGAAACTCTAAGAGAAAAGGCGGAAAGGTGGAATACAAAAAAATCCCTATAACAGAAATGCTGAGGCCTTACATACAAGAGTTTGAGGTTGATAAAATTCCAGGTATTCAGTATATACGCGATAAGTTTAACGCAGTATTACCTAATCATATTTATTATGACCTGCGAACTACGTTTTATACGAGATGTGAAGAGTGCGGTGTGGCAGAAGCGGCAAGGGATTATTTTGTAGGACATAGCAGAAGTAGATTAAATGACACGTATAGCGATTTGTCGGATGAATATTTACTTCGGGAAGGAGAGAAGTTGGTATATTCTTATTAATAGATAGAATGGAAAAAATAAAAGTGGGGGATTTTATGCCCCAGTTTATGCCCCAATTTACACTCCAATTTATGCCCCAATCTGTGCCCCAATTTGTGCCCCAACATGGAGAAAATAACAAAAAATACCCGCCAAAAAGCGGGTAAAAATGAACAAAACCAACAAAAATAGGGCAAAAAAGGCAAGAAAAAAGCCCATTTCTGTGAAAAATTCACAAAAATAGGCAATTTCTGGTGGACGATCAGGGACTCGAACCCTGGGCCCATTGATTAAGAGTCAATTGCTCTACCAGCTGAGCTAATCGTCCATATTGGTGGTCCATCGGAGACTCGAACTCCGGACACCCTGATTAAAAATCAGGTGCTCTACCGACTGAGCTAATGGGCCAACCGTTTTTTAGTGTGCCTTTGATGGCTGGGGTGGCAGGATTTGAACCTACGAATGCCGGAATCAAAATCCGGTGCCTTAACCACTTGGCGACACCCCAATGTCGTTAACTATATTAAAAAATAGTGGGGCGGGCAGAGAGAATCGAACTCACGACCTCCAGGGCCACAATCTGGCGCTCTAACCAACTGAGCTATGCCCGCCATATTTTGGTGCGCCTGAAGAGATTCGAACTCCTGACACACGGCTTAGAAGGCCGTTGCTCTATCCAACTGAGCTACAGGCGCATTCGGCGACACGTTCTACACGCTTGCGCCCGCTATTTTATGGAGCGGGTGATGGGAATCGGACCCACGCGGCCAGCTTGGAAGGCTGGAATTCTACCATTGAACTACACCCGCATTTTTCATGTGTTTGGTGTCGTACCAACAACGCTTGTATATAATAGCATTATTAAATAAAATTGTCAAATAAATTTTAACCATTTTTCAAAAAAAATAGAAAAAAACTCAAAAAACTTTTTTCTCGGGAAAAAACTTGAGAAAAAAGCGGAAAAAATTCCGCTCATTTGATTTACATTTTTATTATAAATATGCTATAATATGATTTGTGTTTAAATAGTGCATATATTTTGACTAAATCATATCTTAATGAAGAAACCCGACTGGAACAAAACGAACCAAAAATAACCGTTTAACGCGGCAAAAACGGGCATTGCAATCATGAGTAATAAATCGTTTAGTTTGTATTTGAAAATGAACATACAAACGTATATCGTAATTGCACCGCCGATTGCTCCGCTTAATAATAGTTTCCAATCGAATGTGCTTGGTTTCTTTTTAGGAGTAGGTTCTTCGTCGTCCGTTTCTAAATTCTCGGGCGATTGAATCGTTTGTTCTTTTTCAGCTTTTTTAAGCGAGCGCAAATACAAAAACGAATAAAAATTTACGGCGAGTATAAATACGATTAAAAGGATATAAAGAAGTATCATAGCGTTAGTATTGCCGAAAAATTCAAATTATACACAAAAAAGAAAAAATTATGAGAGGTGAATTATTATGAAAAAGAGAGCATTGGTAAGCGTTTCCGATAAAAGCGGTATCGTTGATTTTTGTAAACGATTAATCGCTTGTGATTTTGAGATTATCTCGACGGGCGGTACGGCTAAAACTCTTCAAGAAGCGGGGCTTCCCGTTATCGGTATTAGTGAATTGACGGGTTTCCCCGAATGTTTAGATGGACGAGTAAAGACCTTGCATCCTATCGTGCACGCAGGCCTTTTGGCGATGCGTTCGAATCCCGAACACATGGAGCAACTCGATAAGTTGAACATCAACACGATCGACGTCGTTGCCGTTAACTTGTATCCTTTTAAGGCTACGATTTCCAAACCCGGCGTAAGCTTTGAAGACGCCGTTGAAAATATCGATATCGGCGGGCCTACGATGATCCGCGCGGCGGCGAAAAATTACCAAGACGTTGCGGTTGTCGTTGACCCTAAAGATTATGAAAAAGTACTTTTCGAACTTGAAAACGGCGGGGTAACGCTTGAAACCAAGAAATATTTGCAATACAAAGTATTTGCGCATACGGCGGTTTACGACAGTATGATTTCTAATTACTTGGCGCAACAACTCGATATCCGTTTTCCTGATAGCGTAACTTTCGCGTACGAAAAAACGCAGGAAATGCGCTATGGCGAAAATCCCCATCAAAACGCGGCGTATTATAGCGAAGAATTTATCCGCGCAGGTTCTCTTTCGAAAGCGAAACAACTTTGGGGTAAGGAACTTTCTTATAACAATATCAATGACGCGAACGGCGCGTTGGAGCTTGTAAAAGAATTTAGCGAACCTTGCGTAGTTGCTTGTAAGCACGCGAACCCGTGTGGTGTAGGCGTAGGCAAAAGTATTTACGAAGCGTACGTAAAAGCTTACGAAAGCGATCCCGTATCCGTATTCGGTGGTATTTTGGCGATTAACGGTACGGTTGACGAAAAGACGGCAAACGAAATTAATAAAATTTTCATTGAAATCGTTATTGCTGAAGGGTATACGGACGAAGCCCTTGAAATCTTGAAACAAAAGAAGAATATCCGCCTTTTGGAATTACCTGATATTAAGACTCAAAGAGAAGCGAGCGCGTACGATATGAAGAAAGTTTACGGCGGTTTGCTCGTACAAGATTACGACAATACTTTGTTTGCGGAAGAAAACGTTAAAGTCGTAACCAAGCGTGCGCCTACGGACGACGAAATGAAAGCAATGCTCTTTAACTGGCGCGTTGTTAAGCACACCAAATCCAACGCGATCGTAATCGGTAAAGAAGATAGAACGACGGGTATCGGTATGGGACAAACCAACCGTATTTGGGCGGCTCAACAAGCGATCGAACACGCGGGCAAGGAAGCGAAGGGCTCGGTTATGGCGAGCGATGCGTTCTTCCCATTCCCCGATTGCGTTGAAGAATGCGTAAAAGCAGGAATCACCGCGATTATTCAACCGGGCGGAAGTATTCGCGATCAACTCTCTATCGACGCTTGCGACGAAGCGGGTATAGCAATGATTTTCGTTGGCGATAGACACTTTAAACATTAATTTAAAAGACAAGAAAACCCCGAACTTCAAGTTCGGGGTTTGATTTTTTTATAATTAAGTTAAGCGTTGTTTTTGGATTCTTTATAAGCCGTAATTGCTTTAGAGAGTTGGTCGGGGCAGGACGTAGCTCCTTTGCAACGAACGCCTTTTAAAAGCGTTTCGATTTCGTCGATTGATTTACCTTCTACAAGACGCGCAATGCCTTGTAAATTACCGCTACAACCGCCGATAAAACGGACGTTGTGGAGCTTTTTTTCTGCATCTACTTCAAAAAGGATTTGTCGGGAACAAGTACCGACGGGATAATAAGTAAACATAATGTTGATACCTCACTTTATATTTTCAACGAAGAAACTATTTTGCGATTCTTTCGAACGCTCGTTCGCTCAGATTTTCTTGTAGGTTTCTT
>JAZORL010000005.1:0-4004 GCA_045656625.1 Candidatus Scatosoma sp.
CTTTCCGCATTGCCCGGCGCAGCGGTAGAAGGTATTAAATTCCTCGACGGTAGCGTTAAGCACGAGTTGTCCCCCGTAGCAGGTATTAAAGAAGACGTTACGGAAATCATCCTCAACCTTAAAACGCTTGCGATTAAGACGAAAGTAATCGACAAGGAATACGAAAAGGTTCTCCACATCTGCAAGGAAGGCCCCGCTGTTTTGACGGGCAAAGACCTTAACATTGATGCGGAAATTGAAGTTATCAACGGCGATCAATACATCTGCACGATCGACGAAGGTGCAAAGCTTGATATTGAGCTCACCATCGGACGTGGCAGAGGGTATAGACCTGCAAAAGAAAACAAGAAGAACGTACTCGATTACATCGCAATCGACTCGATTTATACGCCGGTTCAAAAGGTGAACTACACGGTTGAACCTACGCGCGTAGGTCAGGCTGTTGACTACGATAAATTGACGCTTGAAGTATGGACGGACGGCACCTTCTCGGGCAAAGAAATCATTTCTTTGGCTGCGAAGATTATGCAAGACCATATCGGTTTGTTCGTAAACTTGAGCGAAACGATTAAGGGTATGGATATTCTCGTTAAAACGGAAGATGATAAACAGCAACAAATTCTCAAGATGGCGATTGAAGAAATGGATCTTTCCGTCCGTTCTTACAACTGCTTGAAGAGAGCGAACATTCACACGGTTGAAGATTTGACCAAGAAGACGGAAGACGATATGTTGAAGGTGAGAAACCTCGGTAGAAAGTCGTTGGAAGAAGTCATTCACAAGTTGGAATCTTACGGCCTTGCATTAAGACAACAGGAGGATTAAAATTATGCCCAGAAAATTGGGAAGAACGTCCAAAGAAAGAAACGCTCTCTTGAGAGGTTTGGCTTCGCAGCTCCTTTGGTACGGTAGAATTGAAACGACCGCTGAAAAAGCGAAAGAACTTAGATCTTACGTTGAAAAATTGATCACGAAAGCTGTAAACACCTACGACGATAACATCGAATTCGAAGTTACGAAGACGGATGCAAAAGGCAAGGAAGTGACGGTTACGAACGTTAAAGACGGCGCTAAAAAGCTTGCTGCACGTCGCGCTATCATGGCAAAGACGTACGATTTGCAAGAAATCAAGGGCTTCAATGAAAAGAAGAGCGAATTCAAAGCAAGAACGGCTGACGTTCAACATCCTTTGATGGATAAACTCTTCAACGAAATCGCACCTAAATATGCGGCTCGTAAAGAAGAACTTGGCCAAGGCGGTGGCTACACGAGAATTTACCTTCTCGGTGAACGCCGTGGTGACGGCGCAGAAGGCGCAATCATCGAATTGGTTTAATGATTAAAAGAAACGCCTACGGGATTTCCCGTAGGCGTTTTACTATGCAGTCTACCTTATTGTAAAAGTGAGATTTTATAAAAAGGGGATACCATGTACGCGTTGAGATGAAAAAAGCTAGGCTAAAGCCAAGCTTTTTTAGTATTTATTTTTGAATGCGAGTAACGGCAACGGCCAGCGCGCCAGGGCCGATATGGCAAGAAACACTTAAAGAAAGTGGATCGCAGTATCTAAAAGGGATATTCGGGAAGGCAGCTTTTAATTCTTCCACAAATGCAAGTGCATCCGCTTCACAGTTGGTATGTGCGACGGAGATTGTCATTTCCCCCTTCTTAACGAATTCCGCATATTCGACATCTAAATCGTTTTTAACGGCGGCCTTCATTGTTTCTTTGGCTTTTTGCAAACCACGAACCAATGCGTATTTATCGAGCTTGTCGCCGTGGATTTGCAGGACGGGTTTAATCTTTAAGATTGTTCCAATCATCGCTGCGCCTGCCGTTACACGGCCGCCTTTTTTCAGATGCTTCATGGTGTCAACAGCGATATAAATCGAGGAATATCGGCTCGTTTCTTCCAAGTGCGCTTTGATTTCTTCTGCTGTTTTTCCTTCGTCGCGAAGCTTAATTGCGTCAAGAACACTTTCCTTTTGTGTGACGGAAATACGTTTGTTATCGACGACAAGTACACGTCCATTATAATCCTTGGCAATAGTACCCGCAGTCGCGCAGGATTGGCTTAAACCGGAAGACATAGGAATATGAAGCAATTGATCGTATTCTTTGAGCACTTCGTCCCAAAGCTCGGTCAAATCCCCAATGCTGGGCTGTGAAGTCGAAACGCTTGCGTTGGTATTTAAAAGTTCGTAAAACTTCTCTTGCGTAAGCGTAATATTTTCCAAATAGGGGACACCGTTTACCAAGAAAGGCATAGGCACGACGTAAACGCCGTAGTCCTTCAATTCTTCGGAAAGGACGCCGCTGTTGCTATCCGTAACGATTGCAATTCTTTTCTTATCCATTCATTCTCCTGACGGATGTTATGCATCCGTTTTTGTGCGTTATTTTCACTAATACTATCATATCAAATTTTGCGTCGATTGTCAACGCCAAACGATAGAAAATTCTAAAAAGTATTCAATGTAAAGGAAAGATACGCTTAAATTGCGCAAACTCGTTTACAAATGTGCGAAAATATGTTATAATAAATAAGTACGGAAGAATAGAACGGAGGTCATTATGCATTCGTTAAAGGAATTATATAGAATAGGGAAAGGTCCATCGTCCTCGCACACGATTGGTCCTGAACGCGCTTGTAAACTGTTTTTATCTGAAAATCCAAAAGCGGATGCTTATAAAGTCGTCTTGTATGGTTCGCTTGCCTTGACGGGGGAAGGACACGGAACAAACACGGTTGTTGAAAGTGTTTTGCCAAACGTGACAGTCGAATTTGACGCCGTTTCTATTTGCGAACATCCTAACACAATGGAACTCATTGCGTACACGGGTGGGGTAAAGACCGCACAAATGCGTGTTTTTAGTGTCGGTGGCGGCGCAATCCGCGTGGACGGTAGAGCAAGCGTAGAAGGTGCGGAAGTGTATGATTTGAACACTCTTACCGAGATCCGCGCATACTGCGAAAAGAAGAATATGCAGCTTTACGATTACGTCTATGAGCGTGAAGGGGAAGAATTAAAAACCTACCTCGCCGAAGTATGGACGACCATGAAAAAAGCCGTTGAGCGAGGGGTGCAGAAGACGGGGATTTTGCCCGGTGGATTGGAAGTAGAACGTCGTGCAAAAATTCTTTACGACGGTGTAATCCACAATGAGAGCGCTGAAAACCGCGAAAACCGCCTCGTATGTGCATATGCGTTTGCGGTCAGCGAAGAGAATGCGTCGAGTGGTACAATTGTCACCGCGCCGACTTGCGGCGCTTGCGGCGTTTTGCCTGCAGTTTTGAAATATTCTCAAGAGAGAAAGGGATATACGGACGAAGAGATTGTCAATGCCTTGGCTACGGCGGGTTTGATAGGTAATTTGATTAAAACCAATGCATCGATTTCAGGTGCGGAATGTGGTTGTCAGGCGGAAATTGGGAGCGCGTGCTGTATGGCAACAGCTGCGCTTGCACAGCTTCAAGGACTGACGCTTGGGCAAATCGAGTACGGCGCAGAAGTGGCGATGGAGCATCATTTGGGCTTGACCTGCGACCCCATTTGCGGGCTTGTGCAAATTCCTTGCATTGAACGAAACGCTGTTGCGGCGATGCGCTCAATCAATGCGGCATCCTTGGCATACTTTTTATCTGACAGTAGAAAGATTTCTTTTGATTTGGTCGTAAAAACAATGTACGAAACGGGAAAAGACTTAAATAAGTCTTATCGAGAAACGGCGGAAGGCGGACTTGCAAAGCTTTATAAAAAGTGATTTGCGGGCACCATGTACGCGTTGAAACACATTTTTTGCGTTTTTTTTCATAAGGAAAAACGTTCGAAAAAAAAGTTGAAAAAAAGTTAAAAATTTTCCATAAAAAAGGGAAAAAACAGTTGACAAAAAGTTTGAAATAGAGTATTATATACAAGCACTTGATTGAGAGTGTTTGGATAAATGGCCCAGTAGCTCAGTTGGTTAGAGCGCCAGCCTGTCACGCTGGAGGTCGACGGTTC
>JAZORL010000006.1:0-2421 GCA_045656625.1 Candidatus Scatosoma sp.
ACCAAAGGGCAAACCTATGCTGCGCAAAAGGGATATGTATCTGCTCAAAAAGCTGATCGAGCAGTAGCTATCGAAAATATGGCGAAAAAGATTGGTAAATCGAGCGCGATGGCAGTTGTAGAATCTTCTGCGGTTTCTCGCGCCGGCGACTGGTGGTATATGCCTGATAGAAGTTGGATTGACAATTGGGCAAATCCTTTGAACGATAAAGTACGCTATGGTCAGATGTCTTTCAATGATTATATTTACGGATATACGGAAGTTTCCAACAACGCTTTGAAGGCATATAAAAACTAACTTAATTTTATAAGGAGAGGAATCACAATGAAACTGAAAAAGATAGTATCTTTGATTTTATTAGGTGCAGTTTCTATAAGTGCTTTTTCCGGTTGTGGATCGGAAAGTGATTTGACAAAATCCTTGAAGGGCGAAAAAGTATATTTGAATTATGCTACGGGCATGGATGAGTTTGGGAATTTCAATAACGATTTATATTCCTACAATCAAATGTCTGCAATCGGGGCGGATCCTGGCGCAATTTATGTTCCCGAAGAACGCGATGCGGAAAACGGCGGATATTATTATATTTATGCAACGGGTGGCTTGAAGGAACAATTTGGTTGGAACGGTAATCCCGGTCTTAACGGTTACGATGAAGACGTGGATACGCTTGCGGTAAGATGTTTCCGTTCGAAAGATTTAAGTACTTGGACTCTTTGTGGTAGCGAACGCGGTTATTCTATCATCGGCAGAGAAAGCGATTGGGAAGAATGGACGATGCGTACGCCTTGGGCTCCCGAAGTTGTATATAACGAAGCGGAACAAAAGTACTATATGTTCTATTGTATGGCTTCGAAATTGCGTGAAGAAGGCGAATTGAAGATAGCCGGCGAGTGGGATACGGCAACGGACACTGCGAAATATCCGCGCGACCATAGAAACTATATCGGTATTGCAACTTCCGACGCACCAAACGGACCCTTTACCCCTTTGGCGAGAACGGAAACCGTAATTATTGACGGGCAAGAAGTTGAGCAAAAGGTTCCTTGTATCAATTTCCCTGAAGCTTTTGATATTACGGTGGAAAAGAGGGAAGATTTGGCTCCGATGATTGATATCAGTCCATTTGTTGATGAAGACGGCACGTTGTATCTTTATATGAAACACACGATTCATGGCGGTATTTTTGGTATGAAGATGTCTGCCGATGATTGGACGAAACCCGACTATGATACCTTTACTTGCTTATTGAAACGCGGTTATGCGAACGTAAATAGTCCCACGGGTAAAGCGGCGTTGACGGAAACAACGTATTCGGGTGAAATTTCGGAACAGATTATTGAAGGCCCGCACATGATTAAGTATAACGGCGAATATTTCTTGACCTTCTCGATGGGTGATTATTTGCAACAAGATTATGCCGTATATCAAGCGAAAGGCACTTCGCCTCTCGGTAAATTTGCTCGTGTAGGTGAAGGGACGGGCGCACTTGTATTGTCTGGTGTTCAAACGAACAACTTTAAGGGAACAGGGCATCACTCTTTCGTTTACGACGGGAAAGAATATTTCATTATTTATCACGCGCATCAAAGCACGGAAACGTTCGGTTGGGATAGATATTTACACGCGGATAGAGTTTCCTTTAGAGAAGTAAACGGTGAAACGATAGTTGTATCCAACGGACCGAGCAAGAGCTTACAATGGTTGCCTGAACAAGCAGGGGAATATTCCAATATTGCTTCAATGGCGAAAATTACCGTAAGCGGCGGTTCTGGCGTTGAGTATCTTAACGACGGGCTTTTACCTTATTATACTTATAACGAAAACAACGTATTTGAAGTAAACGAAGACGTTACGGTAACGCTGACTTTTGATCAGCCCGTTTCGGTAGTATCTCTTATGATATATAACTCGTTTAATGAGAATTCCGCGTTCTCGAATATTAAACTGACGGCGTTTGAATTAGCAGAACAACCTACGTGGGCTTCAAAAGACTTTGATTATGCGGTAATTGAGAATTTGCAGTTCCCTACGATTTATTACGATGAAATTGAGGGTGATGGCAATAAGTATATCAATTGTGCGCCTGCGGTAGCAGAGTTTAATGAAATTAAAGTAACTTCGATTTCGTTTATGATTGCGAAAGATGCTCGTATCAAAGAGTTTGATAAAGCGGGTAACGTAAATACGAAATTGAATTTGACGGAAATCGCTGTTATAGGGAGGGCATAAGGATGAAAAATATTAAGAAAATTCTTATTTCGGTATGCTCTATATTAACCTTGACTTGTAGCGTAGCAGGGATAACGGCATGTAAGGATAAAGATTTTACAGCTGCTCCTGCTGAAAATGAATACGAGTATAAATATACGACTAACTATGAAGGCGAAAATGACCCCGGCATCGAAATCGACGGGGTGC
>JAZORL010000007.1:0-2212 GCA_045656625.1 Candidatus Scatosoma sp.
AGATGTCTTTACATTCTTCCACGGAAGAAATGCCGTATTCTTTCAAGACGCCGTTGATTTTATCAATTCTTCTTTCATATCCTTCAAATAATGACATTTGCTTTTCCTCCTCTATTATTCTTTACGAGGGTCGATAAACTTAACCGCGCCCTGTTCTTCACTGAATCTACCATAGTGACCCATAGACTTTTGATACGCTTCGTTGGGTTCCATGCCTTTCTTGATGAAATCAGTCATCTTGCCGAGCGAAACGAATTCGTAGCCGATCACTTCGTTGCTAGCGTCAAGCGCAAGACGGGTTACGTAGCCTTCCGCCATTTCAAGGTATCTAACACCTTTTTGAAGGGTGGAATACATCGTGCCCACTTGCGAACGGTGACCTTTACCAAGATCTTCAAGCCCTGCACCGATCGAAAGACCGTCATCGGAGAACGCAGATTGAGATCTGCCGTAAACGATTTGCAAGAAGAGTTCGCGCATTGCCGTGTTGATCGCGTCGCAAACAAGGTCGGTATTCAACGCTTCAAGCGGCGTTTTACCAGGCAAAATTTCCGCAGCCATAGCCGCCGAATGTGTCATACCCGAGCAACCGATCGTTTCTACGAGCGCTTCTTGGATAATACCTTGCTTGATGTTCAAGCTTAACTTACAAGCGCCCTGTTGAGGTGCGCACCAACCGATACCATGCGTGAAACCGCTAATATCTTTAATTTCTTTCGCGTGAACCCACTTGCCTTCTTCGGGAATGGCAGCGTTTTCATGGCGAGCAACGCCTGCGCCTTTTGCAACGCAGAACATTTGAGCAACATCTTGTGATATTGTCATAACTGAGATTCCTCCAATATATTTTTTTCTTCGTTTTTCATTCGGATAGGCTCGTCCATTTTTCATTTTAGCAACAAAAAACAACCGAAATTTATTTCCGAGTGTTTATAGTATAGCATATTAAAATAAAAATTTCAAGTGCGCAGCGGCACATTTTTTCGCTTTTTGGTAATTTTTGAAAAAATTTTTTAAAATGCGCCGCAGGTTTTCGCGGCGCAAACACTGATTACATAAACTGCGGTTATTCCATAAAATCTTCCGCGCAGAGCTTCGCACGAAGCTTTTCTATTGCATGTTTTTCAATGCGGGAAATATAAGAACGGGAAATTTTTAAAACGTTCGCCACTTCCCGTTGCGGGAGCGGTATTCCGCCTTTTAACGCGTATCTTAAACACAGAATGGTAAATTCCCGATCGGACAATATCTTTTTAATCTGGGTAATTAATTTTTCCCTTTGCACCAAGCGCTCTACCTGCTCGAAAACACAATCCTCCTTTTCAAAAAGCAGATCCATCAGTGTCAGTTCATTTCCGTCCTTATCCGTCCCCACGGGTTCTGACAAAGAAAGAGTGTTTTTGTGTTTCTTATTTGCACGAATGAGCATAAGTATTTCGTTTTCAATGCATCTTGCCGTATAGGTTGCAAGCGTTGACCCCCGCTCCGTATGATAGGAGCTAATTGCCTTAATAAGACCAATGCTCCCAACAGATAAAAGATCATCCGTTTCCGCTGCACCTGCATATTTTTTTGCGATATGCGCCACGAGCCGCATATTATGCTTGACAAGTATATCTTTCGCCGATTGATCCCCCTCAGCCGCAAGCGCTAAATATTTTTCTTCTTCTTCTTTCGATAGTGGCTTTGGAAAGGAATTTTTATTGCCGATCGCACCCGTAAAAAAGACAATTTTACCTAAAAGCAACCAAAGAAAATCTAAAAACATTTTTGTCCTCCCGTTTTTTATATCTTACCGTTTCTAATTTTCTCTTTATCCTATGTTTTATATGGTTTGTACTATGCAAAAACTTTTTTAAATTTATAACTATGCCAGACAACATAGTTATGATAGAGATAGCAGTTAAGTTTTGCATAACGTGAAGAAAATCGGGCGAAAAGCCCGATTTTCCTTGATTTTAAAAGAATTTGAGTTTGTCTGTAAGCCGAGTTCTGTCGTGTACGGTCATTTATCTAGACTTGCCGTCACCGACAAGTTCAAGCGATATTCACGGTATTCCGCCGAGCGGACAACCCTATATGGCAGATACCCAATCTTGCAGCAGGTGGGGTTTACATGGCATACTGCGTTACCGCAGTATCGGTGAGCTCTTACCTCGCCTTTCCATCCTTACAGGGAAAACCCCTGCGGTTTATTTCTGTTGCACTTTCC
>JAZORL010000008.1:0-8976 GCA_045656625.1 Candidatus Scatosoma sp.
CCACTTTCGTAGGGTCTTTGCCCGAGAATGCGCCGCCGCCGTGTGCGCATCTGCCGCCATACGTATCGACGATAATCTTTCTACCCGTCAAACCGCTATCCCCTTCCGGACCGCCGATTTCAAATCTGCCCGTCGGATTGACGTAAATCTTCGTGTTTTCGTCCATAAGCTCCGCAGGTACGATCTCGTCAATCACGTATTTTTTCATATCCGCACGGATTTGTTCTTGGGAAACTACCGCATCGTGCTGAGTGGAAACTACCACCGTATCCACGCGCTTTGCCACGCCGTCCACATATTCCACGGTCACCTGCGTTTTGCCGTCGGGACGAAGATAGGGCAAAAGACCGCTCTTTCTCACGTCCGTCAAACGCTTTGCCAAGCGGTGGGATAAAGAAAGGGTGAGGGGCATCAATTCTTTCGTTTCTCTGCACGCATAGCCAAACATCATACCTTGGTCGCCTGCGCCAAGCTGATCGGCTTCGTCGCCACCCGACGTCTTCTTTTCCAAAGACGCGTTTACGCCCATTGCGATATCAGGCGACTGCTGATGAATCGCCGTGATAATCTTGCATTTATCGTAAGAGAACGTACCAAAATCGTAGCCGATTTCCTTGATAATTTCTCTTGCTTTTGCTTCATAGTTCACTTCTGCCGTCGTTGTCACTTCGCCCATAATCAAGAGCGTATCGAACGCCGCGGCACACTCGATAGCCGCACGAGCCATCGGATCTTGTGCTAAAATTGCGTCAAGGATACCATCGGAAATATTATCGCAAACCTTATCGGGATGTCCTTCCGTGACGCTTTCGCTGGTAAAAAACTTTTTCATGTAAAAATCTTCCTTTTTTAACATAGTTCATCACCGCGCTTGGGATTTGCGGTGAAGTTTCCACTCGGAAAAAGATTCTTTTTCACTCGGGATTTACATTATATATCTTTTTTCGTGCTTTGTCAACTCATTTCCCCTCACGCGCGCAATACTTCTAAAAATAACCGGGAATGAGTTTTTCTCATTCCCGGTCGACATATTCCCCGATGCAATATCCGTATATCGCTCCGTCCTTTTTTTGGCGCAGGAAGAGGGAGTTTGGCTTCCGCCAAAGTGTCCTCGCTCAACAATCCACGCCCTTTTATCTATTTCTCTCTTTTTTCGCTCGTCGCGCGAACCCCCGATAATTCGCGCGTTCTTTCTACCCTACAACACCAAAAAAAAGGACGGGCTAACACTCCGTCCTTTTTTTGGCGCAGGAAGAGGGATTCGAACCCCCGTGGGCTTTCACCCAAACGGTTTTCAAGACCGCCTCGTTATGACCGCTTCGATATTCCTGCAATTCTATTGTTCGTCTATTATACTCCAACAAAAAAGAAATGTCAATCAATTTTTTCCGCATAAAAAAGATTTTTCCCCAAGCCTTTTAGCACACAGGGAAAAATCTTATATCAACGTTTCGTATTCTTCGTAAAGGGCGTCTATCGCTCCTTTGATTTCTTCTAATCGATTGCACTTTTCCGTTAAAAGCGCATAATTCCCCGTCACCATAGGATCGGCAAGGGCGGCGTTGATTTCTTCACTCTCCGTTTCCAATGCAAAAATCTCGTCCTCTATCTTCTTTACGCGCGTCTTACGCTTTGCCTCTTGCGCACGCTCTTCCTTGCTCCGATAATAGCTTTTTTGCTCCGTTTCTTTCAAAAGGACGGGGGCAGGGTCGCGTTGAACACTCTCTTTCGCCTTTTGCTTGAACGCCATGTACTCATCATACGAGCCCTGAAACTCCGTCGCGCAGCCCCTTTCCAATTCCAAAATCTTGCCTGCAAGCGCACGAATAAAATATCGATCGTGCGAAACAAATAAAATCGTACCGTCAAAATCTTTAAGCGCCGTTTCCAAACTCTCCCTTGCCGACAAATCCAAATGGTTGGTCGGTTCGTCCAAAATCAGCACGTTGCCGTTTTCACACTCGAATACCGCCAAGGCAAGTTTTGCACGTTCGCCGCCCGAAAGCATACGCACTTGTTTGTCCATATCCTCGGCGGGCAAACCTGCCTGCGCCAAAACCCCACGCACCTTCGTTTGATCCCACAAGGTATGCCTACCCCAAAGTTCCCCAAGCACCGTTTCATTCGGGTCCAAGTTCGCATTTTCCTGATCATAGCAAGCAATTTTCACAAATCGGCCGAAACGAATCGCAGGATTTTTCGCACGAACAAGCTCTTTAATGAGCGTCGATTTTCCCGTACCGTTATCCCCGATTACCGCACATTTTTCGCCGCGTTTGAGCGAGAAACTCGCCCTTTCCAGCAATACCTTCTCCCCAGCGCAAAGCTTTAATTCGCTTACTTCCAACACGTTTTCGTACGGTCTTTCAGCGTATTCAAACTTAAAGCGGGGCGGAGACGGTGGCAGTGCAGGTTTTTCAATTAGCTCCATTTTTTCGAGCGCCTTTTGGCGGGACTGCGCCATCTTCGTTGTACTCGCACGAACGAGATTCCGATTCACGTAGTCCTGCATGTGCGCACGCTCTTCCTGTTGCTTTTCATACTCCTTCAAAAGGTGCGCCGTTTTCTCCGCTTTTAAGACTTTATACTTCGTATAATTTCCCTTAAACACGGACAGCTTTTTATTTTCCAGCTCGTAAATTTGCGTGACGAGCTTATCCAAGAAATACCGATCGTGCGAAACGGTGAGAATCGCACCTTTGAATGTGGAGAGGTATTCTTCCAGCCAAAAGAGCGTCTTCATATCCAAGTGGTTAGTCGGCTCGTCCAAAATCAAAAGCTCGGGTTCTTCCAAAAGCAGTCGGCAAAGCTTCAAGCGGGTCTTTTCCCCACCCGACATCGTAGAAATCGGTTGCTCATAGACGTTTTCAAACCCCATACCGTTGAGCACGGTGCGGATTCGCACTTCGTAGTTATAACTATCACGCGCGGAAATTTGTTTATTCAAGCTCTCGTATTTTGCCGACAACACGCGGTATTCGTCCGACGTACCGTCGGTGAGCGCAATTTTTTGCTCGATTTCACGCAAAGACGCAATCGCACGGATATCGGAAGAAAAAATCTCCCGCATTTCCTCAAAAACGGTGTTTGCGGAATCATAACCGCCGTTTTGCGCAAGGTACCCAATCCGAATCCCATTCTTACGAAAAAGCACGCCGTTTTCCACGTCCAACTCCGCCAAAATCAAGCGAATGAGCGTGGTCTTCCCTTCTCCGTTTCCGCCAATCAACCCGACCCTGTCCCCCTCATTTAAGGAAAAACAGACCTTTTCGAGCAGACTGCCGCCATTAAAACCGAAGAATACGTTGTCCGCGGAAATCAGCATAAAAATACTCCTTGCATAGTCCTTTTCCTTTCGCACAAACTAACGGTATGTCGAAAGAACTCTTAGAAAAAATCCGTGCTTGGGAAGAGTCACTCGTAGAGGCAAACCCTAAGCAAGCCGCAAAAATAACGAAAAAAATCGTAAAATATAAAACCCTTTACGCTATGAACCTTAATAATCCCACTCAGGAATAAATTTGCAATCACTCGATCCACGCTCTTGCGCAAAAAGGTTCGTAATCCCCAACGCAAACGCCGTTTCCACCGCCGTATTGTATTCACGCGCCGTAATCGGTCGGTTTAACTCGGGGAATTTTTCAATCTTCCCAAACGGGGTGTATTGACTCATTAAGCTCAAATAGGTATCTTGGGGTAAAGTGCGAGAAAACCATTTTATCAAGGCTTTCGAATCGTTCACACAAAGGGGCATTACCAAATGCCTTACGATACAGCCCGCGAGCATTTTCCCCTCTTCCGTTATTTTGAGTGGTTTGGAGTTTGCCATAAACTCAATCGCTCGGCTCGCCACGTCAAAATAGTCTTCCTTTCCCAAATACCGTTTGGAAAGAGCGGAAGAATAGAATTTCATATCAGGCAAATAAATATCCACGTACGGATCGATGCGTTTTAAGGCATCGATTTTTTCATAGCTACTCGTATTATACACCACGGGAATTTTCGGCTTGTAAATCTCAAAAGCCCGCACCAGGTATGCGTTGAAATGGGACGGCGTGACAAGTGAAACGTTTTCCGCCCCCATGTCTTCCAGCTCTTTGAATATATCCGCAAGCTCGCTCGGCGTGATTTCTTTCCCACGCTCGGCTCTCGAAACCTCGTAGTTTTGGCAAAACGCACAGCGAAGATTACAGCCTGAAAAAAAGATTGTGCCGCTCCCCTTTCGGAAAGAAATACACGGTTCTTCAAACGGATGCAAATAGTATTTTGCGATCCGAAGCCCCGATACGCCGCAAGCACCTATTCCATGCAAACGGTCCGCGCCGCATTCCACGGGGCAAAGCATACAATTTTCAAGCGTTTTTGTCCAGTCCATAAAAACATTATAACACGAACGAAAAAATTTTGCAAGCGAGTATGCGCCGCTATAACAACTTGACAAGCGATGAAAAAAGATATATACTGTAAAAGGAAGGGCGCAAGCCGCTTTTCCTCAAAACACACGGTAAGGAGCTAACCATGCCCCATCAAGAATTCTTAAAACAAACGGCAAAAACGCTTGGCGCAGACCTCATCGGATTTTGCAAGCTCGATACGCCCCCCTTAAAGGATGCGCCCGAGCTTTGCTACGCCCTTTCTATCGGCGTAAAGCTTTCCGACGCCGTACTCAAAACGATTGACAGCGCACCCAGCTTTGTCTATTTTCAGCACTACCGCACGGCAAACTCGCTGCTCGATAACATCGCCTTTCGGCTTTCGAGAGAACTCGAAAAACTCGGTTTTTCCGCCCTGCCGATTGCGGCAAGCCAAAGCTTGGGAAAAAACAACCCCTATCGCGGCGTACTGCCGCACAAGACTGCCGCCGTACTTTCAGGGCTTGGCTTCGTCGGCAAAAGCGGGCTCTTTCTATCTACCGAATACGGGAGCAAGGTACGCCTTGCCACCGTGCTTACCAATATGCCCTTACAAAGTGAGTTGCCTGTGATTGAAAACGGCTGTGGAAATTGTACCCTTTGCCAAACTGCTTGCCCTGCAGGCGCAATCTTCGGGGAATTGCCCACCACAAACGGCGAACGCAATTTCGATCCTGAAAAATGCTCCAAATATATGAAAGAGCATTTCCAAGATATCGGCAGAGGGAGCGTATGCGGAATCTGTATGCGCGTTTGTCCCAAAAACAAGCTTTAATCTATCCTTTCCTACAAAAAAGCGGAGAGTTTTCACTCTCCGCTTTTTCTTTTCATCGCGTACACGGTATGCCCGTTTCTTACATTTCAATCTCAAAGAACGCCGCGCACTTGGTTTGGTCAAACTGCACGCACAATTCTTTCCCAGCCACTTCATACGTCGTCTTCGAGTTGCTCGGGTATGCGAGTTTCGCACGCTTAATTCCTTCGGGAATCGTCACGGACACCTTCGTATCCCCCTTTAAGCACCATACGGCAAGATAGATTTTTTCGTCCGTCTTAAAGCCCGCCACAACGCTGTCGTCGCCGAAGTTTGTAAAGCCTTTCGGGAAATAAGGCACCGCCACCTTCTTGGCTTCCGTCAAGGTGTTGTAATAGCTTACCCCTTCGGTGACAAGCGCAAGCTGTTCTTCGTTCATCTCGTCAATATGGCTCGCCAAATGCATACGCCCCAAGAAACTGTTGATCATATTCACCGCAATGCGTTCCAACGAAACGTCGGGAGTCTTTATATCGCTGCCAACGGGGTATGCCCACACCGCCGCCTGCTCGGGCAACACCGCCGCAAGCACGTTCCCTGCAATATAGGGATAATCCAAATAATTGACTTGGTCGGACGTAGAAAGCAAGGAATAAACGCCGAGCGTTTTGTAGTCCATACGCATACCGCCCGAAGCGCAACCCTCGAAAATCACGTTGGGGTATTTTTCCACCATTTCTTGCATCCAATTAAGGAATGCGTCCGCCGCTTCCTGTAAGCCTTCCCCTGCCGTCAAAGCCTTCCAATCCGTGCCGATACCGCAGTCTTGGTTGTAGTCGCACTTGATATAGTCCGCACCGCAATCTTCCACCATACGACGAATCGTTTCCGACATATAATCCCGCACCTTTTCATTGCGGTAATCCAAGAAATACCGACCGTGCACAGCCACTCTGCGCCCGTTTCTTTGGAAGAAACAATCGTCGTCGTAATAATCGAGCATTTCCTTGCAGTTTATCCCGACAACTTCGGGTTCAATCCAAAGCCCTGCCTTCATGCCCAGCGAACGTAAATAATCGGTGATTGTACGTACCCCAGACGGGAAACGCACCGTACTTTCCTTCCATTGTCCCACGAAAGGATACACCCCGACGCTCGGCTCTTCGTTATGCCAACCGCAGTCGATAACGTAATATTCCACCCCCGTTTTGGCGACTTGGGGAGCATATTTTCTCGTCGTTTCTTCCGTCGGGAAATCCCACGATAAGTGCATATATTCATTAAAGATCGCAGGCAGGTTCGCATCCGCCACGCTCTTGCCTGAAATATAACGACGGTATTTCGTCATTTCCGCCACGATGCTATTGATGCTATCGCCAAAGGCAAGCGCAACGGAAAGGGAGCGATAGCTTTCCCCCTTTTGCAATGCCTTGCTCCAACCGCCAAAGCTTGCGTTCGGCCCGCTTAAATACAAATAGTACTGTTGAAGCGATACGTCCCCGATTTCATAGTACCAAGAGGAGTTGCTTTCGATTTGGAACATGATAAACGCACCCGTTTTCTTGTTCTCAATAATCCCTTGAGGGAGTTCTTCCTTCGTCGACCAGCTCCCCACGTTCGCAAACGAGATACGTTTTTGGCTTTGCGTATTCGCACGGAAAAGCCCCCAATCACGGAAAGAACGACGACGGGGTTGACACTCCGCATGATGGCTTTGCTGGAAACGGGTAAAATACAAATCATCCGCATCGTCAATAGAGCCAAGCCCCAAGCCAAAGAATGCGGAAACCTCTTCCAAAATGATTTCCTTTTCGGAAATATTCGTCACTTCCGTTTGTACGCGCACCGCATTCGTGCCCTCATACGCCGTATAAGTCGTTTTCACACGGACAAGTTCGCTCCGCTCTACGATTTCCAAAACGTTTTCCGTTTGCATGTGCGATTCGTACATCAAGCGAGCGCCCTCCGACGATTCCGCCATCTTAATACCAAGATGGGTCTGCTTGTTCTCACCGCATACTTGCACCTGGGCAATCGCATTCCCGTTTTCATAAACGACGTTTCCCCATTGGGTCAAAAACAACTTCTCGCCGCGAAGCTCAAAGCGCAAGTTTTTAAATGTAATTTGCATAATTTTCTCCTTTCAACGCATACCTGCCACCCTGTTTTCCAAAAAAGCGGCATATTTGTGATACTTTCTTTTTTTATTCAATAAGCGTGAATCTTTGATAGATTTTTCCGTCACGCTCCACTTTCTCGTTCCACATCGAAAGGGGGCGCACCCACACTTCCCTTTCGCCGTACAAAGCACGGTAAACGACGAGCGGTTCGCACGTTTCCGAATGTTTCGCCAAATACAACACTTCATATTCATTTCCCTTGAAATGTTTGTACTTGCCGATTTTCACTTCTTCCATCTTTGTGCCCGCCTTCATTTTCACTGCTAACAGTTTACCATATTTTATCATGAAATGCAATACCCCTTTGAAAAGTTTTTCTTTCAAATTTTATCCTAATAGGATAAAAAGAGTAGCTTTTTTTCAAAAATCGTATTATAATAATTTTCGTTGTGAATTTATAAAGGAGCAAAACAAATGGCAACGCTTGCACGCAAACCTATACATTTTCATCACGCCATAGATCACGCGCTTTCTTTTATCAAGAAAAACGCTGTGCTTTGCATTGCGTTGCTCGCCGCGCTTGTGACGTCCATTATCGTACCGCCCGACAAGGCGTATTTGGATTACTTCGATTTCAAAACACTCACTTGCCTTTTTTGCGTTTTGGCGGTGGTATGCGCCTTCAAAAATATTCGTTTCTTCTTTGCGTTGGCGCAAAAAATCGTGCGTATTTTCAAGACCACGAGGGCAAGCATTCTCGCCCTTTGCTACGTGACCTTCATCGGCTCGATGCTGATTGCCAACGATATGGCGCTTTTAACCTTTCTCCCCCTTGGATATTTCGTGTTATCCTCTACGGGCAAGAAAAAATACATGGCGTTCACCTTTATCATGCAAAACATTGCGGCAAACCTCGGCGGTATGCTCACCCCCTTTGGCAATCCGCAAAATTTGTATCTTTACACCAAGTTCCGTATCCCCACGGGAGATTTCGTCTTGACCATGCTCCCCCCGTTTTTAATTTCGGTGACCCTTATCACCCTTTCCTGTTTTCTCTTTGTGAAAAAGGAAAACTTGGAAATCGGGGAAGAAAAAATCACTCTTCCCAAAGCTCGAACGGCTATTTACGGACTTTTATTTGCCCTTTCCATTATTATCGTCTTTCGTTGGATTCCCTATTGGACGGGGCTGATCGTAATCCCTATCGCCCTTCTGATTATGGATAGAAAAGCACTCGCGCAGGTGGATTACGGACTGCTTTTCACCTTTGTTGCGTTCTTTATTTTCTCGGGCAATATGGCAAGAATCCCTGCCATTCAAAACGCCTTCGAATACTTAATGGAAAAGAATGCTTTGCTCGTTTCCACCATGTCCTGCCAAGTGATTAGCAACGTGCCCTCGGCAATCCTGCTTTCGCAATTTACGGGCGATTATCACGCGCTGCTGCTCGGCGTAAACATCGGCGGCTGCGGCACGCTTATCTCTTCCCTTGCAAGCTTGATTACTTTCCGTGAGTTTACCAAGCACGAACCCCAAGGCACAAAGAAATATTTACTTCTTTTCTCGGCGTTTAACTTCGCCTTCCTCTTGATTTTGCTCGGTGCTTGCGCCCTGCTTCTTCTCTAAAAAACGTTAAAAACCCACGGTTGGCAAAAATGGCTACGGGGGGTTTTTTTTTTTTTTTTTTTTT
>JAZORL010000009.1:0-13145 GCA_045656625.1 Candidatus Scatosoma sp.
AATCAAGCGCCGCAGGGAAGTAAAAGACCCCAGCAGGTACGCGTTCACCCATCACTTCGGTCATATAAAGCTGCATTTGCAGTTTGCGGCCGGTGTAGTATGCGCCGGCGCTATCGTCAATACGCCCCGTCTTATAATCGACTACGCGCACGTATTCCTTTTTCCCCTGCGCCTTTTCTTCTTCGCTACAAGCCGTACCGTCCACTCTATCCACTTTTCCGTGGAAAAATTCTCCGTCTACGTTTTGTTCCAAGTTCTCAATTCTAAAACTCGAATTGCGGAGCTGTCTATATGCCGCCACAGCGACTTCGACCCCCTCGCCGAGCAATTTTTCCGCAAAGAATTTCCCCGATTCGGTGTCCTTTTGCATACTGTAAACGGGCTTTTTCAAAATTTCCTCGCCAGCCTGCCTTGCATAAATGCGCATTTGTTCTTCCGAGGAAACGTTCTCCGTTTCCACGAGCGTTTTTTCAAGCAATTCGTGGATAAAGTTCCCTGAATCCACCGCCAGCACCGCCGTTTCTTCCCGCTCCTTCAATTTCAGACCACGCTCGGCAAAATGCTTAAACGGGCAAGAAAAATACCCTTCCAGTGCAGTCGGCGAAATTTTATCCCCTCTAAAAAAGAGTTCTTTTCCCTTTTCAATCGATACCTGTCCACCCCGTTCTTCCAAATAATCGTCTTTTTCCGTCACACTTAACTTGTCCAAGGCGCTAAAAAGTGTGGACTGCAAAACGGAGCTGTTCGTCTTTCCCAATTCATACGCCTTCTTTTCAAGCAAATACTGCCTAAGCAAGGGCGCGACCGCCGAACACTTATAAACGAGATCCTCCATCGAGAATTTTTTACGGCGCAACAGCTTTCCGCCCCCTTCCTCGCAAAAGAGTGCGTCCACGTCACGGAAAATCTCACTCAACGAGGGTTCACTCCCGTCCGCCGCCAGCGGATAGGAAAGATAGAGCTTATCCAAAAAGGTGCAAAGATTCAAACAAACGCTTTCCCTGCTACGTAAATTCACTTCCGCAACCGTCGGCTCTAAATACGCTTGCACGTCTTCAAGACGTTTGATTTCTTTATCCGAAATAATGGCGGTATCCCCAGCCGAGCGAGGCACGGCGTCCGTCATCCCCATCGCAAAAAGTACGTTCACCTTTTCAATGCGGCTATCGGTAATATCCCCAACAAATACCGCATCCGATTTTAAGGGAATCAAGGAAATTTGCGTAGCGTCCAAGCCGTCTCGCAAAATCGCCTCAAACTCCGCCACCTTCAACTTCTTATCCCTCGTCAAAAGCCGTGCTTCTGCAAGCACTCCCTCTAACGCGCGGTAAATTTGCGCAAGGAAACCTTTTTGCGCCACGTCGTCGATCTCTTCTTGCAACTCTTTTAGACGATTTTCTACGTCAAAATCAACGAGAATTTGCTCGATTGCATCACAATAAATTCGACCATGCCCCTCTGTTTTGATGTTTTTCGTCGCCCTTTCGAGCTTTTCCTTGCATTCGTTTAAGTAGGCGATATCGTACTGCTCCGCAACGTTTTTATCCGTCTTAATTTCCTTTCTTGCACCCCCTCGATAGTTTGCATATTTCAGCAAATAATTGCGGTAGCTATCCCCGTCCCCGAAAAAGAAATTCGAGCAAAGGGACTGCACCGAAAGGGCAGAAAAATTCTCTCGCACCACACGGAACGCATCGAGCAAAAAGCGGGAAAGCGGATGATTTTTAAGCGACTTTTTTTCGTCAATAAAAAAGGGAATCCCATACTCGGAAAAAGCTTTTTTCAAAGGCAAGGAATAGCTCGCCGTATCAGGCGTCAGCACGGCAAAATCACGGAAATGCAAATCCTTTTCCGCCATCTCACGGCGGATTTTCGTCGCAACGTACTCGCATTCCGCCGTCTTATCCCCCGCCTCGAAAATCGACACCTTTTCCGTATACTTGGGCGCACCGCTACGCACGGGATTGAACAAACCCTTGCGCAACGTTTCCGCTTCTCCCATAAGCGGCGTACCAAAATCCAAGACGTGCAATTTCCCATATTCCTTACAAACTCGTTCAAAGGCAGTCGCCGCGCGGTTTGCATAAAGTTCTTCTTCCCCTGCGCAGAATACCCCGATTACGTTGTCCGCCGTATCAAGCGCCGCGCGGATAATCTCTTTCGCTTGCGCCGTAAAGGAAGAATAACCGACGAAAAACACGTTATACCCCTTCAAGCTCCCATCCTCACGAATTCGTTTGGGCAAAAGGGACAAATAATGGCTCTCATCCACAAAACCACCCTCACGCAAAAATTCGTTGTATCCTTCAAAAATCAGCGCAAGATCCTGCACCTTCTTTTTGAGCATATCCTCGGGCAAGTGTTCCAGACTCTCTTTGAGTACGTCAGGGGTAATTTCGGATGCGGAAAACTGCGCCAACGTTTCGTAAATACTCTTGGCGTTATTGCCAATCCCTGCAACAGTTTTAAAACATTGAAGCTTTTCTTCTCGCTGTAAGCGAGTCATCACTTCTCCCACCGCCATCACCGAGCCTTGCTTGGTGATCGCCTGTCCGTCCGTCTTCAAAAAACGCGCGAACGTGGAAACGGCAGACGAAAAAGTACCGCCCGTACCCTTAATCAAAGCACGCTCGGCAATCAGCGTCAGTCTATCTTCGCAAAAAATTAAGTTTTTACCGCCCGAAGACTCGTAGGTATTCGCATACGAAGCCATCGCTTCCATACATTCGGAAAGGGTGTAAGCCTTGACAATTGCGTTCATTTTTTATCCCCTGAACTATTCTTACTCTTATTATAGCATACTTAATGGAAAAATTTCAGCTTTTTTTCACAAGAATTTTCACGAAATCACAATTTTGTTTTTACAAATCGAAAAATATGTGCTATAATAATAGCATACGAATAAAAAATCCTAACGGAGAACACAATGAAAGCGAAAAAACTTCTTGCCGCAATCGCGTTGACGTTGGCAGCAACCACCCTCACCGCTTGCGGAGATAAGGATCAAACCATCGAATTTAACACCTATTGGCACGCAGAATCAAACGCGCCCACACTCATTGACGAAACGTTGGAGTATGACGTCACGTTTGACAGCACTGTGGACAAATCCACCGTCAATTACGAGCTTGACTATAAAAACGGCACGTACACGACTCATCTTGTGTCCAATTCTCTCTACGAATACACCTATACGACCTCTTTTTCCATCACGGCGATTTACACCTATAAAGATACGACGGTTGAAAAGCAAGACAGTGTAGAAACGAAAGTCACTTTCAGCACGGAAAAGGGTTTCCGCCCCATTAGATCGGAAAAATCGATTGTGAGCCACAGCCCTGTGAACAGCAATGTTTCGCGCGTCAATCAAGCGTATGATGCCTTCTATCGCCATGTTGAAACGGATTATACGGGCAGCAAAGCGGTCTGCAAAATTTGGGATACCGAGCCGAACAAGGACGGTACGCCAAGCGAAAAGCTTCTTTCCGAAGAAACCTTCAAGGGAAAGAGCGGAAAATATTCCTATCTTGATAACGAACAGCTTCTTTTGGCGCTTCGTTGTATTTCCAAGAGCGACGATTCGGCAAAGGTAAAGGTTTACAGCCCCTTCGTAGATTCGACGCAAAAGATCAAATTGAGCTTCTCGGATAGCGACGATATGGACGTAACCTACTTTGACGTAGCGACAAACACCGAAGTCAAGAAGGCAATCACCTACCGTACGGCGAAGATTAAACTCAGCGCTTCCAATCCCGGCGCAACGCAAAAGGCTTGGATTGCAGTAAACGAAAAGCCCAACACCAACCGTAACGTTATGCTGAAATTGGAAACCCCTCTTGCATACAACCTCGGTACTCTCGTTTACACCTTAACCTCGATTAACCGCGTTGAAAAATAAGTATAGACAAACACAAAGAAAAACCGCCCCCGTTCCGAAATGGAACGGGGGCGGGAATTTTTATCCAATTAATTCTCGTAAACGGAGCGTTTCAATACGCCGATATAGGGCAAATTACGGTATTCTTCCGCATAATCCAAACCATAGCCGATCACAAATTCGTCCTCAATAACAAACCCCGTATAATCAGGTTCCATCGGCACTTCACGGCGAGCAGGTTTATCGAGTAAGGTCACAATATTCACACTCGAAGGCATACGTTGATGGAGCATTTTCTTCAAATAATAAAGGGTGTTCCCCGAGTCGATAATATCTTCCACGATCAAAACGTCACGCCCCTTAATATCCGTCGAAAGATCCTGTTTCACCTTCAATTCCCCCGAAGAGGTCGTACCGCTGCCGTACGAAGAAACCGAGATGAAATCAATCGTAAGCATCGTTTTCATATTCCGAATCAACTCGGAAAAGAAAAGCACACTCCCCTTCAACACACACACCACAACAGGCGTTCTGCCTTCATACAGCTTATCCAGCTGCGCCGCCAGCTCTTTCGTTCGTGCAGCGATTTGTTCTTCCGTCAGCATAACGTATTCTACGTTTTCATGTTTTTCCATAACCTTTACTCTCCGTTTTTCTTTCGTAAATAAATATAAATTTGTCTGCGCGTTGTTTCGTCCACCTTCACCCTTTCGGAAATCTCCACACCGCACACAGCGTACACGCAGTCCCCCTCGGCAATCATCGGCAGCCACTCCCGCTCCCCAACAGGGATTTTTCTCTCGTTAAAAAGCTTCTTCAAGCTCTTCGTTCCGCCGCCAAAGACCTGCATTTCTTCCCCTTCCTTACGGAAGCGAAATACCGCATTTTTAGGAAACTTATCCAAATCCGCACGCAGGATTTTCCACTCGTCCTCCGACGCAAAAATCGGCTCTTTCGAGAGAATAACCTCGTACCTGCCCCCATCAAAGCCGTCCAACGCAAACGGTTTTTCCATCGGCTTTTCGAGATACTTTTCTTCCTGCTTTACACGGAAAAACAACCCTTTTTCCTCTCGAATACACTCCACGTTTTTTGGCAAATCGAGCTTTGCGCCCCGTTCGCTTTTTTGCAACGCATACAGCGCATCCAAATGCTCGGACGTATAGTCCTTCTCCACGCCCAAGCCCTTGATCGCCATCAAGCAGGCGCGTGTCGCAAGCGGTTTTTTCTCCGAAAACTTGACGAAATATCCATCCTTTTTCTCTTCCAATAACCCACCTGCCAGCTCGTATAAAAGGGCATCGTCCTCTGCGGCTACTGCCGCAAATCTCGCAATATTCTTCCCTGCCGCAGGCATGGCTTCTTCTAATTTTGGTAACACTTCCGCACGCAGCTTATTCCGTGTGTATTGTAAATCCGCATTCGTTTCATCAATGCAGTAATCCAAATGGTTTTCCTCGGCGTATTTTTCAATTTCCGCCTTACTCCATTCCAAAAACGGGCGAATCAACCAACCCTTTTCTCGTACCATACCCTTTACGCCCGAAAGCGAAGTGCCGCGCGCCAAGCGGAAAAGTACCGTTTCCACCTCGTCAAGTTGATGATGCGCCGTTGCGATATAGTCCGTTTCACCGCCCTTCACCAAGCTTTCAAAGCACTCGTAGCGGAAGTTCCGCGCCGCTGTTTCTAAGCTCTCTTTCTCCCGTTTTGACTTTGCCACGCAGTCCTCTTGAAAAAGAAAAAGTTTCACGCCAAGCTTTTTACAAAGCCCCTGCACAAAGCGCATATCCGCAAGACTCGCTTCCCCGCGAATCCCATGCTCACAATGCACCGCCAAAAGCAAGTAGCCGTATTTTTCCCGTTGCGAGTGCAGATAATGCAAGAGCGACACGGAATCCATACCGCCGCTCACCGCCACACATATACGCTTTTGAGAAAATTTGTCCAGCATCATAAAGACAGTATACCACAACCGCCCGCATTTTGCAAGGATTTTTACAAAACAGCTTAAAAAAGCTGAAAAATGTATATACGCGCAACCGTGCATTTCAACAAGTATGCATATCCGCATACACAAAAGCCCGATTGCGCGCAAAATCGCGAAACTATTTTTATGGAACGTTAATTTCCCTTTTTATCATACTCTGCGCCGTAGTACGCACGCAAATACAACTCCTTAATTTCTTCCACAAGCGGATATCTCGGGTTTGCGCCCGTGCATTGATCATCGAACGCCGCACGGCTCAATCCGTCCAAGCTCGCCAAAAATTCCTCTTCACGCACCCTTTCCCCCAACGCCTCTTGAATGGTTTTCGGCATTTTCAAGCGGGACTGCAACCCCTCAATCTTCTCTATCAACGCATGGAACAGCTCCTCATCCGTCCGTCCCTTACAGCCGATATATCTTGCAAGCTTTGCGTACCGAGAAAGACAATCTGGATACGCATACTGCGGAAAGGTTCCCATCTTCGTCGGATTTGGCGAGGCGTTAAACTTCATCACCTCGATAAGGAGTAGCGAGTTCGCCATACCGTGCGGCAAATGCCATCTTGCCCCCAATTTATGCGCCATCGAATGACACACCCCCAAGAACGCGTTTGCGAACGCCATCCCTGCCATCGTCGCCGCATTCGCCACCTTTTCCCGTGCGAGTAAATCCGCCGCCCCCTTTTCAAAGGCAAGGGGCAGGTACGCAACGAGCAAAGAAACAGACTCCATCGCCAGCCCATTCGTATAATCGGAAGCGAGCAACGAGCCCAACGCCTCGACAGCGTGCGAGAGGGCGTCCAACCCTGCGTTTGCCGTCAAGCTCGGCGGAATCGTTTTCATCAGCTCTACGTCGCAAATTGCCATTGTCGGCATCAATTCATAATCGGCTAACGGATATTTCTCCCCCGTCCGCTCATCCGTAATTACGGCAAAAGGGGTCACCTCGCTCCCCGTGCCCGCCGTCGTCGGTATGGCTACGAACAACGCCTTTTCGCCCATTTTGGGAAAGCCGAAAACACGTTTTCGAATATCCATAAAACGCATCGCAAGCTCTTCAAAGCCCGTATTGGGATGCTCGTACAGCACCCACATAATCTTTGCCGCATCCATCGGCGAACCGCCGCCCACGGCAATCACGACGTCTGGTTCAAAGGCACGCATTCGCTCCGCCCCTGCTTTGGCGCAAGCCAACGTCGGATCGGGCGTGACCTCGAAAAACTCGGTATGCTCGATTCCCAGCTCGTCCAGATCACGCATAATCACCTGCGCCACGCCGTTTTTATACAAAAACTCGTCCGTGACGATAAACGCACGCTTACGATGATAATATTCACGTAGCTCTTTCAACGCCAAGCCCAGCGAGCCACGCTTAAAATACAACCGCTCGGGCATACGAAACCACAGCATATTTTCCCTGCGCTCGGCGACTGTTTTTATATTCATAAGCTCCGAAATCCCCACGTTTTCACAAACGCTATTGCCGCCCCACGAACCGCAGCCAAGCGTGAGCGAGGGTGTCAAGCGGAAATTATACAAATCCCCGATCCCGCCCTGCGCCGCAGGGGTATTCACCAAAATCCGACAGGTTTTCATGCGTGCGTTGAATGCGCCCAAGCGCTCCTTCCCCTTATTCTCGTCGATATAAATCGCCGCCGTATGCCCAAAACCGCCACCACGGACAAGGGTATCCGCTTTTTCCAACGCATCGTCGAAATTTTCCGCTTTGTACGCCGCCAAAACAGGGGAAAGCTTTTCCTGCGAGAAGGGTTCTTTCTCGCTCGTATCCGTCACTTCCGCAACGAGAATTTTGATTTCATCTCGTACCTGTATGCCAGCAAGCGCCGCAATCTCCACCGCACGCCTGCCGACAATTTGCGGATTGAGTTTCCCCTCGCCAAAGAGCAGCTTACGAATTTTTCCCTTTTCCATATCGCTCAAAAAATAGCAGCCCTGCGCCTGCATCTCTTCCTTCACCGCCCCGTAAATCTCCTTCGCTACAACGATTGCCTGTTCGGAAGCGCAAATCACCCCGTTATCAAAGGTCTTGGAATGGATGATAGAGGAAACCGCCAAACGCACGTCCGCCGTCTTATCGATTACGGCAGGCGTATTCCCTGCCCCCACACCAATCGCAGGCTTGCCAGACGAGTATGCCGCTCGCACCATTTGCGGACCGCCCGTCGCCAAAATAATATCCGATTCCTTCATAAGGTATGCGGAAAGCGCCACGCTCGGCTCGGTGATACACCCGATAATATCCTTGGGCGCACCTGCTTCCACCGCCGCCTGCAAGACAATCTCCGCCGCCGCCAAGGTACACCTTTTCGCACGAGGATGGGGGGATAAAATCAAACCGTTTCGAGTTTTCAAGCATATCAACGCCTTAAAAATGGCAGTAGAGGTCGGATTCGTCGTTGGAATCACCGCCGCCGCCACACCGACCGGCTCGGCAATCCGAGTATAGCCGTTTGCCTCGTCACGCTCGATTACGCCGCAGGTTTTCTCGTTTTTATAACGGTTATAAATATACTCCGCCGCGTAATGATTCTTGATTACTTTATCCTCAAACACCCCCATTCCCGTTTCTTCCACCGCCATTTGGGCAAGCAAAATCCGCGCGTCGTTTGCCTTTAAGGCCGCCGCGCGGAATATTTCGTCCACCTTTTCTTGCGGATAACGGGAAAACTCCAGCTGTGCGTTTCGCACCTTTGCCAATAGCTCCTTTAACGAGCCTTCGTCCGTTGCCACTTGAATATTCTTTTTTACCATACCGCTCCTACCGCCCGTTTGTTTGACAAGCCACCGAGCGGATTTTTTATTGTTTGTTCGTGCGGTACAATTTCCCAGCGAGCATCGCAAGCGACGCCGCCAAGTCCTCCGTTTTCAAGACGATATCTTTGGGCACACGTAAGGGCGCAGGCGCAAAATTCCAAATTGCCTTGATACCTGCCTCCACCATTTTATTCAAAACTTCCTGCGCCGCCACTTTGGGCACGGTGATAATCCCGATGCGGATTTTATGTTCTTCGACAAAGCCTTTCAGCTTATCCAAGCTCAAAATCACCTTCCCTGCGACTTCCGTTCCAATCAACTTTTCGTTAATATCGAACGCCGCCACGACGTTCAATCCGTTATTTTTGAACCCCTCGTATCCAAGCATTGCGCGGCCCAAACCGCCCGCGCCTACGATAATCGCATCGGAAAGGTTATCATAGCCGAGAAATTTCTCAATATCGACAATCAAACGGCTAATTGCGAACCCCAAGCGCGGTCTACCCGCTTCCGACGAAACCATCGCCAAATCCTTTCTAACGAGTACCGACGATACGGAAATATTTTGCGCAATTACCGTTGAAGAAATGTATTGCGCGCCCTTGGAATTTTCTTCCTGCAAGAAATGTAAATACAGCGGCATTCTCGAAAGCGTCGCTTTGGAAATCTCATTCATCTCCGATTTTTTCATGCGTATACCCCCTTGTTAATAGGCAATACCAACGTTTTCCTATCCAACACCCCTATTATAGCACTTTCTATCGATAAAAACAAGCGATTGAAAAAAATTCCCAATCGCTTTTCCTTCTTTTTTTCTTGCATTATTTTATTTTCTTTTCCATAAGCGATGCCAACATGGTAAACGCCATCTCCAAAATCAAGCCCAAAAAGAAAATTACCGCCACGAGCGCAAAGAGCTGCGGCACGTTGGGAAACGTACGTGCATCGTAAAGCATTCCGCCCAGGCTGCTTGCCGTCAGTGCCAAAATCTCCGCCGACACAACAAGCTTCAAGGAAAAGGACAGCGCCCCACCTGCTTCTCGCAAAATATACGGCGAAGAGAGTGGCAAATAAATCGCCGTCACCTGTCTTAAAAGTGGAGTACCCTGCACACGGCTCACCGCAATCAAATGCTTGTCCACGCTCGAAAGTCCTGCAAAAATTCCCGTGTAAAGCATGGGGAATAAGGACATAAACGCAACGATCACGGGCGCTTTCGCCGCACCGATCGAGAGCAAAATCAAAAGCACCGCCATCACGGGCATCGAACGCAACGCCGACACAATCGGCGCAAAAAAATTCGCAAAGAAGGGGTACAGGTACGCGATGATTGCAAAAATCAATGCAAAAAGGAGGGAAATCAAAAACGCCTGCAACGTCCGATCCAAGGTATGCAACAGCCCTTCCCAAAACGCCGCTTTTGCAAAAATCCTGCCAACTTCCTTCACACTTTCCGAAAGGGGTGGCACAAGCAACTCATTCCCCACGTAAAAGTAGGCAGCAAGCCAAGCGCCGATCAAAAACACGACCGCCGCCAAAGTCTGCCATACGTTTTTCCAAAGGAGTTTTTTCATGCCTTATCCCTATCTTAAAGATTCGTAATTTCTTTATATTCCACGCCGTATTTTTTCAACACGGTCTTTAATGTCAACCCAGGCACTTGATTGATTTGCAAAACGCCCACCGTTTTTCCCTTCAAGTCCTCGATATTTTCCGCCGTGACCTGCTCTCCGTCCTTTGAAATGAGATACAAATTCCCATGCGTGACCACGCCGAGCATTTCATACTTCTCGCCGCTACCCAAAAGCTTACTCGCCGCCGTCACAGGCAAAACACACACGTCTGCGTTTTTGTCCATATCGTTGTAGGTGACCTTACTCGCAATCAAGCTCGAATTGACCACTTTATAGGTAATCCCATCGTCCGCGGTGTCCTCGTGCATAAGCTGCGCAAGCGCCAAAGCCGGCGCACCGTCAGGCATACATACGGTAATTTCGCCCAAGTCACCCGATTCCGCGCACTCGCCGTCCCAGAAAAACTCGTCTTGTGGAATCGCCGTCGCGCTCCCGTTTACTTCCAACATTTCACGCAAAAAGCCGATTGTTTCGTCCTTACTTTCCGCCGCATAGCTAAACCGCACGCCGCAACGAGAAATCACGTCCGCGCTCAACATCGGTGCTTTCAAGCTCGTTGCCGCACCCTCATCATCCATGTGCGCACTCACGCTATTGACAATATCCGTTGCCGAGGCTGTTTTCAGCCATTCCGCCGCATTTTGCACTCTTTCGACAAACGAGCCGACAAACGCATGCCCCACCAACGACTTTTTCGCCACGATTACCGCTTGCGGATACCCATTTTCGCCGCCGTACAACGCTTGAATATCCCCTGCAATCGAATACCCTTTCTTGCTTTGCGCCGTCACCGCAGGCTCCGCCAAAAGAAAATAATCAGCGTCCACCGCCCCTACCGCTTCGGGACCGGTAATCGCCAAAAGATTCACCGCATCACTATCCGTATCAGGCGAACTGCTCCCACACGCCGACAAAGCGGTAAGGCAAACCGCCAAAGCCGCCGCCGTAAAAAACTTGCTTTTTTTCATACTCTACTCCCAATGAAGCGCACGGCAAAATGCCGTGCGCCCATGCACCTAATTATTTGCCGTTATTTTTATTTTTTCTCTTCTTCTTGCGACGTTCTCTATTCGAGTATCTTCTATAATAAGGATCCCGCTTCATACGCTCTTCTTCGCTCATATTCTCGAAGTCAAGCTCTTCTTCATCCTCTTCTACCGCAGGTTCTTCCACGATTTCCTCAACCGCTTCTTCTACCGCAGGTTCTTCGACGATTTCCTCAACCGTTTCTTCTACCGCAGGTTCTTCGACGATTTCCTCAACCGTTTCTTCTACCGCAGGCTCTTCCACGACTTCCTCAACCGTTTCTTCTGCCGCAGGTGCTTCCACGATTTCCTCAACCGCTTCTTCTACCGCAGGTTCTTCGACAATTTCCTCAACCACTTCTTCTACCGCAGGTTCTTCGACAGGTGCTTCCACGCAAATTTCCGCAAGAACTTCATATTCTTCAACGGGCTCTTCCACAAACTCCTCGTTTTCCGCAAACGCCTCACCCGAGCGCACCATCGCATCCCATTCCTTCACGAGCAGCCACGCACCTGCGCTCATATCCGCGCTACGCGCCGCAAGCTTTCTATCGAGATAGCGAAGACCAAGCCCACGGAGCTTTAAGGTCATCTCCGCATTTTCGTCATTTCCCAAACCGCACGCAAGGCAACCGCCTTCCTTGCAGCAAACCTCGACGAAATCATATTCCGCCACGCCGTTTTTCACGTCCGCAATCAAAGCGTCCGCCTCTTCGATTGAAGATACGACGGCAAATTTCCATTCCGTTTCGCCCTCTTGCATGCAAGCCTCTCTTCTTGCCGACTTGCCGTAAATTCCGCTATACGCAAGCTTTTGGATCGTGGTGCGAGTCTTATCGGAAAGTACGCACCGAGCAACCGCCTCTGCCTGACCGCCGCTTGCCGCCGCAACGTACGCCGCACCCGACGTCACGCCCAAAGGCGCGTCCAAAGCGGATTTAGGTTGCAAACGAAGATTCACTTCGGTGCATTGAAGAATTCTCGTAAGCTCGTCGAGCGTAAGCACAACGTCCGCACCGCCGACGGATTTTTTACCTTGCCCCATTTCCAAAGCAATCACGCGTACGATCTTGCCTTCCGCCTCACGGTAATGTTTTTTCAAAAGGCGAGCGCAAAGCTCGGTCGTTGTAGGCAAAAGCTCGATTTCGGGGTACTGTTCTTTGGCGTGTTTTACCCAACAGGGGCATTCCGCCGAGAACACGGGCAAGGAATTGCCGCTCGATTTTTTAGCATTTAATTTATCTACCTGCATTAAGGCAATCGCATCGGCAGCGATTGCGGAATCGACCACCGCGTCCACACCGATTGCACGAAGTACGTTTGCGACCTTCAAAGCGGAATCTTCCCCGCGCGCAAACCCGAATTTTTCCCCAAGCGCAACGCGCACGGCAGGCGCAATTTGCGCCACGACGAAGGTATTTTTCTTATTCGCCGCCAAGATTTTCCAAGCATACTCCATATCAGGGCTTTCCAACGCTTCATTTTCCACACAGTAATCCATATCATCCCTCCTCACGCGCGAGCGCGCGCTATCTATATTATTATTCTCTCTTATTCCACGCCTCACACGAGTGCGAAACCATAGAATGCGTAGTTTAACGTATTATATCACAAACCGCAACTTTTTTCAAGAGGCTTACCAAAAATTTTTTGTCGTTTTGCGCAATTTTTTTCAGTTTCTTGACAAATGCACGTCGGGGCAAACGAAAAAGCCCGCCTACTCTCTTTCTTTGTCATTTCGAGTCGCCCCCTCTATGTCATTTCGAGTCGCCCCCACTATGTCATTCTGAGGCGTACACCGCCGAAGAATCTCCTTCCAATCCCCCTCACGCCCCCTCTATGTCATTC
>JAZORL010000010.1:0-4358 GCA_045656625.1 Candidatus Scatosoma sp.
ATTTCGTAGAAGGAGTGCGTATGGATAAACGTATCTTTATCGTGCGTTAAATGCGTCGCAAATTCGACGTCGTTTTGTAAAAATGATAATTCTTTAATATTTTGTGCCATAGGTTCACCTTGGTTGTATTATAATATAAATATAGTAATATGTCAATATAAAAAGTTAAAAAATGAGGTGTTTATGAAAAAACTAAACAGCGAAAAATTGCAAGAGGTTCTAACCAAGCGCGCGCTTAGCGACGTCGAAAAAGGAACGATTACCTGCGCTCACCTGATTGTTAATCAAGGGGGTAAAAGAGTGTTTAATTCTACTTTTGGCACGAACGGCATAGGCGGCGCGCCGTTGAGTCCGAACGCAACCTACCGAATTGCGTCTATGACAAAGCCCGTCACCGCTCTTGCAGTTTTGATTGAAGCTGAACGGGGCAGGCTGAACTTGCAATCGCCCATCACCGACTTTTTGGACGGGTACGAGAATTTACCCATCGCACGCTTGGAGGGTGATGAATTAAAAATAATCGGGGTAAGCAATACTCCCATTCGTGTTTATCACGTACTGGCGCATATCAGCGGAATTGAAATGGGCGATATTATCACCGCAATCACGGCGAAGCTGCACGAAAGCGAAAAACAGAGCTTAAAGGAAGTCGTAGAATATTTTTCGGATAAGCCTTTATTTTTTGAAACTGGAACGGCGCAATCGTACGGACCGCACGTTGCGCTCGATATCGCGGCGCGAATCGTGGAAATCGTTAGCGGAATGGACTACGCTTCCTACGTAAAGCAAAACATTACGGATGTTATCGGAATGAAGGACACGACCTTTACGCCGACAAACGAGCAATGGTCGCGGCTTGTGAAAAAGCACAAGCTTGACGAAAACGGCAAGGTGATTGACGGCGATAACGATACGGCGCATATTTACGGTAACAATCCGCTCACCTATTATTCGGGTGGCGCGGGGCTGATGTCTACGGCGGAGGATTATTCGTTGTTTGCGGAAACGCTTTTGAACGGCGGCGTTGCGCCGAACGGCAACCGTGTGATTAGCGAAGAATTCTTAAAGCATATGTCTATGCCTTACTGTCCACCCGAATTGATGGACGTCCCCACGCAAGCTACTGGTGTAACTTGGGGGCTGGGCGTAAGAGTTTTTACGAACGACAACGGCAAATTACCGAAGGGTACGTTCGGTTGGAGCGGCGCGTACGGAACGCACTTTTGGATTGATCCTGTAAACAAGATTACGGCACTGTATATGAAAAATAGCGACAGTAACGGCGGAGCAGGCGCGGAAACGGGCGAAAATTTTGAAACGGATATTATGGGGTGCTTGGAATGAAAGAAGTAAGAGCGTATATTGCGAATAACTGGGCAAAAACCTTTCACGACCCGTCGGAAATGCGTGGAAATTTCGTTGTTCCTAAATATTACGTTTCGCCGTCCATCGGCGGTATGTATATAGACTTGTATTATTGGGACGTTTATTTTATTAACTTGGGCTTGATGAAAGACGGTCACGATGAACAAGTGGAAAACAACCTTGACAATATGGCGTACTTCATTGATACGCTTGGGTATATGCCAAACGCAAATACGCTTGCAGACCGTTCGCAACCGCCGCTTTTTTGTAGTGCGGTATATGATTACTACGTACATAAAGGCGATACGGAAATTATCAAGAAATATATGCCGTATATCGTGAAAGAATACGAGTTTTGGCAAACGCAACGAAAAGCAAAGTTTGGGTTAAATAACTTTTCGACTAACGCCGACGACGAGTTAAAAATGCTTAACTATGAAGGCTTATCGGATAGAGTATTGGAAAAGGCTGATACGCGAGAAGGTCAGCTTACGATTGCGCAAGACATTATGGCGATTGCGGAAAGCGGACTTGATTTCAATATGCGTTTTAGAACAAAACGCAGTAAAATCGACGCAAGCAGCTTCGTACACCTTGACTTAAACTGTTTCTTGTATGAAATGGAGTGTAAGGCGGCTAAAATGCTTGAAATTATCGGGGAAAGCACCGATCCTTTCCGTTCTAATGCGGAGCAAAGAAAGGCGCTTATAGAGCGTTATTTCTACGATAAAGAACAGGGGATTTATCTTGATTACAATTTCGTGGATGATAAGTTTTCGGAAATTGTTAGCGCGATATCCATTTATCCCTATGCTTACGGTATTTCTACCGACGAGCAAGGCTTGAAAAAGGTACTGTTTATTTTGGAATACGAAAACGGCGTTACGCCTACCCCTTATCGCGGCGAGGACGTATATTATCAATGGGATTATCCTTGTATGTGGCCCGCGGCAACGTGCATTATCTATAAGGCGTTGAAACGGTTGGGACTTTACGACGACGCAAAAAGAATTGCGGAAAAGTACAATCGCGCCGTTGATAATAATTTTATGAAAACGGGACGGCTTTGGGAAAAATACGACGCGGTTACCGGTGAAATAGGACAATCGGCTGAATACGACACTCCCGAAATGATGGGTTGGACGGCAGGTGTTTACGTTTATTTTGACGAAGAATTGAAAGAGATTGAACAATGAAAACTCTTAAAAAGATAGAACGATTTAATGAGGACGAAATTGAACGGTTGCTTACGCCCGTATGGAATAACGATGAAATAATCGGCGAAACGGGTGTGATAATCGGCGAAGAAGGCTCTATACAATTACTTGGTGCGCCTATTCAGAGTCGAGTTGAAGTGAAAAATATCTTCGGCGACGTGCTTTATGAAGAAGGTATTGATTATACGGTTGAAGGAAGTAAAATCAAACGTATTGCAGGTGGAAATTTGCCTTTCTTTACGATAGATGAGTATTTTAGAAAAGAGCCGAATGCACACATTATATTGAAAGCAGACCCGTCGAAAATAGAATTTTCTTTCCCCGAACAAAGATATATTTACTTTAGTGAAGGTGTGGACGGGTTTAGCCGCTATATTACAGTTTCCTATGAAATAGAGAAAGGTATTACCCCTAATTTAATCGTTGGGGATAAGAAACTGCAATCGTTTGTGGGAAAACTCAAAACGAACAAAAAGGCGAAAATTTTACTCTACGGCGATTCAATTACGGTAGGCTGCAATGCAACGGGAACAAAATACGGCGGTAATGTCAGTCCGTACTTACCCGATTGGAATACGCTTATGAAGCTGTGTTTGAAAAAGAAATATGCGGCGGAAATCACCGTTTGCAATCAAGCGGTTGGCGGGTGGAGTTCTGTCAACGGTATCGATAGCTTTGAAGAAAAATGCGGCAATGAAGTGGCTTCTACGGATTTATTCTGCATAGGTTTTGGCGCAAACGATATATCGACGGATACGGAACAATTCAAGGCGAATATTGCAGGTATGATAGATGGATATTTTGCAAAAAATCCCGACGGGAACGTACTTCTTTATTCAACCTTATTACCTAACGATCAAGCAATCGGTTGGCGTATGAATCAACCGTTATTTGAAAAAGTTTTACTGGAATTGGGTGCGAAATACGAAAGAGTAGGCGTTGCAAAGATTTCTACCGCATTTTTGTGGTTAGAACAGCAAGGAAAACAAACGAGAGATGTATTGGCAAACAGCGTGAATCATCCCAACGATTTCGGGGTAAGAATGTATGCGCAGGTACTCTTGAAAACGCTTTTAGGCGAAGAATTTTTATAAGGGAAATAATATGAAGAAAGTAACTTTATTAGGCGACTCTATTAGACAAATCGGTTACGGCACGAAAGTTCCTGAGCTACTTGGCGAAGAATACGAAGTGTTTCAGCCCGAAGATAATTGTCGTTATGTAAAATATACGTTGCGTATGCTGTTTGATTTTAAGGCGCAAATTGAAGGGAGCGACATTATTCATTGGAATAACGGGCTTTGGGATACGTGTACGAATCTTTATGACGACGGTAAGCCGTTTTCAAATGAAGAAGAATACGTGGAAAATATGCTCCGCGTTGCAAAGGAATTGAAAAAGCTGGGTAAGCGTGTTATTTTTGCAACGACAACGCCTGTTTATCACGAATTTCATTTTAACGACAATAGTCTTATTCAACGCTATAATGCTTTGGTTGTACCGAAGTTGCGTGAACTTGGAATTGAAATCAACGATTTACATTCACTCGTAATGCAAGACCTTTATAAATATATCGGCGCAGATCAAATTCATTTGTCGGAAGAAGGTATTGCGGTTTGTGCGGAACAAGTAGTGAAAGCTATTAAAGGAGAATAATATGAAAATACTGTTTTTTGGCGATTCTATTACGGATATGGCAAGAAACCGCGATATGGACGGACAAGCGTTTGGCTATGGCGTTGGCTACGTGAACGGTGTTGCAAGCGCATTAAAATA
>JAZORL010000011.1:0-2181 GCA_045656625.1 Candidatus Scatosoma sp.
CTTTAAGTTTAGCTAGATCAAACGTAAGTGTGCTTCTTGTTGAAAAGCAATGTATATTAGGTGGATTAGCTACAAGTGGACTTATAAATTGGTATGAACCTTTATGTGATGGAAAAGGGACACAATTAATTTATGGAATAGCTGAAGAACTATTAAAGTTAGCAGCAGAATATAACGCAACTTTAGACTCTAACTGGATTAATACAGGGAAAGGTGAAAATCGATACGCAACTTTCTTTAATCATAATATATTTGCAGTAGCCCTAACATGTTTATTAGTTAAGAATAATGTGGATATCACTTTTGATACTTTATTCACAGATGTTGTTATTGAAAATCAAAAAATAAAAGCTGTAAAGTTACACACAATTGAACAAGAAGAAGAAATCAGTTGTTCATATGTAATTGATGCTACGGGTAGTGCAAAAGTTTTTGAAACATGCAAATTACCATTACGAAATGGCGAAAATTACTTATCTTTTTACATTCATAGAGCAGGTAAACCAAATGATGATTTGTATTTAAGAGTTTGGGATATTTATGGGGCTAATATGTCTGGTCATAATCACCCTCAAGGTTTTCCTTTGTTAAGTGGAGCGACAAATCAAGATATAAATGATTATATTATTAAGTCTCATGAAGTCTTTTATGATGCAATAAAAAAAGATAATCGAGGATTGGATGTTACTTCTATTCCACATATGCCTCAATTTAGAATGATTAGATCAATTATTGGGGAAAGAACTTTAACTACCAATGATAAAAATAAGGATATTTTTGATTCAGTAGGAGTATTTGGTTATTTCTTAGAACCTGGTAATTATTTTGAAATTCCTTATGGAAAGCGGCGGTTTTTCAGGCGCAGAGATCGGGTATCTTGCGATCGGCGCAATCATAGCGTTCGCGATTTCCCTTATCGCAATCAAGTTCTTGATGAAGTTCGTACAAAAACACGATTTCAAGGTATTCGGTTGGTATCGTATCGCGCTCGGCGCGGTTGTGATCGCCACGCTCGTCATTCCCCCGTTCTTCGCATAATTCACGATTATAAAATAATCCATACAAGCAGGTAAACAAGAATGGATATAACGCAAGTTGATAAAGCCTTTGAAATCAAACCGGTTAACGAAGCGGACGTAGAATGGTTCGAAATCCCGCAAGCCCCCTTCTCTTTGCACGGCGTATATTACGACGAAGCGGACGGTTGGTTTCACCGTATGCCGCAAGAAGCCGCGGAAGCAGTAAGCAAAGGCGTTGCTTGGGGTGCTCGTTGCAGCGCAGGCGGAAGAGTACGCTTTATGACCAATTCCCCTTACGTTGCGATAAAATTCGTAGAAAGAGCCATGCCCGCCATGTGGAATATGCCTTGGATCGGCTCGTGCGGATTCGGCATTTATGCAAACGGCGAATGTCGCGGCATCATTTCTTCCCGTCCAAACGACATTAATGTCGTAGACGACAAATTCGCGTTCGAAGGCATACTCTATTTGCCCACACTCTCACTCGAAGAAATCACCATCCATATGCCCCTTTATAACTACGTACATAAAATGTATATCGGGTTAAAAAAGGGAAGCGTCGTGCAAGAACCCAAGCCCTACGCCTATGAAAAACCCGTCGTCTTTTACGGCAGTTCGATCACCCAAGGCGGGTGTGCTTCGCACCCGGGGAACGATTATCAATCTTTCCTTTCCCGCTCTTTGAATTTCGATTTTATCAATCTCGGCTTCTCGGGAAACGCAAAAGGCGAAGAAGCGATGCGCGATTATCTTGCCACGCTCGATATGTCCGTGTTCGTTTTAGATTACGACCACAACGCGCCAAACGTTGAGCATTTGCAAAACACGCACTACAACGTTTATGAAACGGTGCGAAAAGCTAATCCCCAAACGCCGATTATTATGATTTCCAGCCCCGATTTCGACGTCGATAAAAACGAGAGAACGGAGCGTAGAAGCGTGATTTATCAAACGTATAAACGGGCGAAAAAACAGGGCGATAAACGCGTGTGGTTTATCGACGGTGAAACGTTATATGGAAAGCACGAACGCTCTGCTTGCACCGTCGACAGCGCCCACCCCAACGATTTGGGATTTTATCGTATAGCGAAAACGATCGCGCCCGTGCTTAAAAAGGCGCTTAAAAAATCCAAATAATCTGTTCATAAATCGAAGCGACGCG
>JAZORL010000012.1:0-3233 GCA_045656625.1 Candidatus Scatosoma sp.
CGTGGTGCGACATTTCTTTGCCTTTGAATTATATTACGGCGGAAAACGGCGATTTGGGTGCGTTTGCGCTTGGTCTTCGTGACAAGGGTACGATTTCTCCTTATTTCTATATTGACAGCATTACCGTCAATATGAAAGAAACGACAAAGGTTTCTTTGACGGGCATTCACTCTTATTGGAATCATGCTACCGATATAGGGGATTATTACTCTATCCTTGAATTTAGCGGCGGTATTGCCGTTGGTAGCATTGATGCTAATTACAGCAATTTGCTTGCAAAAATGACGTTGGACGACCAACCCATCGATACCACCAACCTTTCGTTTATTGTCCGCGCTTGGCTTGACGGTACGGGTGATAGTATTATTATGAAATGGGTAACCAGCCCTGCGGAAGGTGCAATTTTGAAATTCCCCGCAGGTGCGACCTTCACAAACGGTAGCGCGGATACAAATCTTTATGAAATTGCGGAAGATACGTATCTTCAATTTAACGGCACAAAGTGGGCGGTTTATACCCCTCCCGTTGAACCTGATATCATTCCTGTAACCTTTACGCATATCAACTCTGATTGGAATGATAACACGGCAACAATCGGCAATGGTATGCACTATACCGTTTTGCATTTGAGCGGTTTGCAGACCAGCGGTTATTATACGATGGGTGACGACTGGACGGAGATGATGGCAAATTCGACCATCAACGGCGGTGAATCCTACTTCAATTTCTGTCCTGCTTCTTTTATTGCAGGTCCTAACGTAGCAAGCGACTTCATCGTGATTTATACGGCAACTGCGCCCACGGTAGGGGATGAGTTCTTCGTTCCTGCTGGCACGACCTTTAAAGTTGGCGGCGACGACACCAATATTTATCAGTTGACGGATGATATTCGTCTTGTATATAGTGGTACGGCATGGGCAGCGCCTGCAAGCGCAACCTATTACGTGATAGAAACGGCGGAAAACGGTGGGGTTATCCATACGCTTTCTACTTTCCAAAACGTAGACGGTAGCTTTACTTATACGTTGCCCGAATATACTGCGGAAGGCAAAGTGTTGCTTGGTTATGCTTTGACGGAAGGCGGCGTTGAAAAAATGTTGCCCGCAGGCGAATACACGACGACGGACGGTTCTGGGTTGATATTTAGCGCGCTCTGGGCAAACTTCATCACCATGGACGGCGCATCTATCCGTATCGCAAGTGCAGAAACTAGCGGTATCCGTTGGACGACTACGATTGATGAAGCAGGCTTTGCAAATATCGCATATTGGGCAAAGAGCGGCTATTCGTTCGGTACGGAGCTTTCCGCAGACGGCTTTGCGGAAAACTTTGATATCGTAGCAAACGTTTGGAAGGTAGAAAACAGCCAATATACGGGTGTTTTGACCGATATAAACTCGAAATATTACACGCAGGAATTTACTGCGCGTGGCTACGTCGACATCACCTATCATAACGGCGTTACCAAGAGAATTTACGCGATTGCGAACGATACGACGAGATCGATTAAGCAAGTAGCAGAGCTTGCCATTGCTTCGGGGGATTATTCGGGTACGCAGCTTTCTATTCTTCAAAAAATCGCAGGCGTTTAATAACGAGGTGTAAAATGAAAAACAAAAAACCTTATGAAACGCTTGACGTTAAGGTGGTAGAGTTTTATCGTGCAGACGACGTGATAACATCTTCCATCATCGATAACGACGGCGATTTTAGAGATTGGGAAGAAGACGGGGATACGTGGTAAGGAGGCGCAAAATGAAAAAGAAAGTATTAAATAAGATGCTTGCTATCGCGTTTGCTGCGGTTTTCGTTGCGCCCAGCGTAACGTCGATTGGCAGTCAAACTGCAAATGCGGCAAGCAAGAATTATGTTTTAAGAGATTATTCCCAATATGCGGAAAGCGCAAATTTCATGGTTGGCGGTTTTTATGCGCCTGACTTGACGAATGAAAGCGAAGTCGCGCTGATGCAGGAAGCTGGTTTGGACTTTATTGCTTTGAACGGGAATAACTATACGTCCAACGTAGCAAATCTGGGGACGATTTTTGATAACTTTGATCAAAACGGTTTCAAAATCCTTTTGAACGCGTTCCAATGCTCTAACTTATCCGCAACGGGATATAAAGTGGACGCAAACGGTAGTTACGTGGGTATCGACGAAGAGGGTACGTACATTACGCATACGGGCTGGAATCGCGATTGCGTTATCGGTACGGATATGTGGGATGAGCCTGGTACGACAGCCGACCTCGACACGATCGCAAAATACAAGGACGCGTTTGAAACAGCGTTCCCTGGTAAAACCTTTTTCGTAAACTTTGCTTCGCACGATATTTATGGAACGGGTAAGTTTGACCAACGATATATCGACTTGATGGAATATTATGCGGAAAACGTTTTGAAGTACGTACAAGGGGAAAGAGTGATTTCCAACGACCCGTATCCCTTCTGCAAACCGTATAATTCTAACGACTATTATATTCGTGAAAATTATCTTGCCGATTTGGCAACGGCGGCAATCTTTGCGAAAAATTATGACGCAAGCTTGAACTATTACGTGCAGACGATGGACTGCGGGCAAGAAAATCAGCCCTACCACAGCTCTCGTAATATAGCAGGGCAGGCGGATATAGATATGGAATACAGCATCGCTATGGCATTCGGGGCAAAGCAGATTATCAACTTCTGCTACGAAACGCCCGTGATGCCCGAAGGGGAAGCGTTCTTATCCGAAGCGATGGTAACGGCAGACGGTACGCCTACCGATACTTATTATTGGGTGCAGAACAGAATTGCGAAAATCGATTCGATGGACGAAGCATATATGAACTTCGATTGGAACGGCGTGATTATTTCCAAGGGTACGTCCTACGATAGATTCTCTACCGCAAACAATAAATATAATAAGACAGCGGTGGATTGCTATGGGCAAATCACAAACAGCTTCTTCTCTAACGAAATTGCGTATGCAAATAGCTATTCCGCTACGCAAAAGGCAAGCTTGACGAATAACAATTTGTCCTCGGTTACTTCTACGGAAACGACGTTTGTCGGTTGCTTTGAAGACGATATGGGGTATAACGGTTATATGCTTGCAAATGCCAACGATACGACGAGAAGTACCGCTTCTACCGTGACGATGACCTTTGACGGCGGTACGGATAAAGTTCGTATTTATCGCGGTAACGGTTATACCGATCAAACGCTCAGCGGAAATGCCTTGACGCTTTCTAT
>JAZORL010000013.1:0-42704 GCA_045656625.1 Candidatus Scatosoma sp.
TCGGTGACGTTTGCATTTGCGGTAGTATAATTACTATTGCTCAAGAAAAGCAACAATCTTTGATCGCTACCAGCTCTATTATGAATATTCGTAATCGTCACGCTTTCCGCAACAGGTTTTTCAGTCTGCCACTTGCCGTTCACTAAATATAACGTAAATGCAGGGAATACGTGTCCGTTAGCTTCCGTACCCAATACAATATTAAATACCGCACCATTTTCAAGGCTGGACGGATAAATAACGGAAAGACCGTCACCCGTGCTACCGAAAAAGTTCAAGTTTGCTCCCGTACCATTCATGGTAACCCCGTTCCCAATAACAGAGGTCATGTTTTCCCACGCCGTAAAGGATGCCGCCACTCCCGTATCTTTATCCACAACGTTAAGCAAAACTCTTTTTTGCGTAGCGTCCCAATCAGCGTTATTTGCGCCTGGGTTTATCGCAACCGTCACCGTAGGCTCTTTTACCCATTTACCGTCAAGGAGCGCAAGGGTAAATTTAGGGAAAACGTATCCGTTGATCACCGTGCCTTCCGCAATGCTAAATACCGCACCCTCTTCAAGAGTAGACGGATAAATCACGGAAACACCGTCACCTGTGCTACCGAAAAAGTTCAGGTTTGCTCCCGTATCATTCATGGTAACCCCGTTTCCAATAACAGAGGTCATGTTTTCCCACGCAGTAAAAGACGCAGCCTCCCCCGTTGCTTTATCCACAATGTTCAGCAAAACTCTTTTCTGCGTAGCGTCCCAATCAACGTTATTTGCGTCTTGATTGATCGCAACCGTTACCGTAGGTGCTTCTGCCGCCGCTTTCTCTGCAGCAGGTTTTTGCAAATATATGCCTAATCCAAGCAAAAACATGCACATGAAAGTGAGAATTGTATAAGCAATCTTTTTAAGTCTCATTTCCTTTCTCCTTATTGTGGAATTGATATCCCCTCATATCCAATTTCCACATTATTTTGATTTCAAAATTTTCTTAAAATGCCAATTTTAGCATACTGCTTATATTAATTATACCATTCAATATTTTAGCTGTCTTGTATTTTTTTATTAAAATTCAGCCTTTTTTTATCATTTTTAAGAAGTTAATAGAAAAATCGTTGTTAATTTTTTATCAAATTTGTAAAAAACACTTTTATAAGAAAAAACACAAAAGTATTTTAATAAAAATACTATTTATGCACACAAACAGGATTTACATCGCCGTTTTCGTCCGTTTTTTGAAAATACTTAACAAAACTTGACTTAATTTGAATTTGTAAAATTTGACTTTCGCATACAGCCAAACCCTTCTTATACACACGTTAAAATCCCCAATATTTTATAATTTTCGCTTTCAACGCATACCTGCCCCCCCTAAATCTTATCTCATCACGTCTTCACGCGCCAAATTCAACACTATGCTGTGCCTTACTATAAAAACAAGGGGGTGACGAAATCAATCGTCACCCCTCAAAATTTGATATGCAGTAAACAAAGAAAAAGGAATTTTTTATTTTTTTTGCGAAAAACCTGCGATTCCAAGCACGTAAAAACGATGCAAAATCCGTAAATGGTCAAACATGTGGTCAACGATTGCGGCAACGGATATCTGCCCTATGGGCAGGGCGTCGTCGCGCCGTCAATTTTCGTACTCTTTCCAACCATCATTTGCGGTCGCTCCTCGCGTGAACCCACGGTAATCCGCGGTTTCTGCGAAACTCATCACCGAAACAAAAAAATAACGGACAGTCAATCGACTATCCGTTATTTTTGGTTGAGGCAACGGGTATCTGCCCTTGTAGGGCAGGGTGTCCTCGCTCGACAACCTTCGTATCATATTTAAGCCTTTCCGTTTCTCGCTCGTCGCGTGAACCCACGACCTCTTGGTCCCTAAGGCATAATAGAAAGTTTTTTATTGACTTTCCAAATATTTCCAAGTCTTTCGTGTCCGCAACCGATGCTTTCCTGTACTCTTATTCACACTGTTTCCACGTAGTCCAAATCCGTAAATGGTCAAATATGTGGTCAACCTCCTTATTTAAGCAGTAGCCACACCAAAATTGCAAAATGACGTACCTATGTACGCGTATTCTTATAAAAATCAGTCAACCACATTGCCTTACGTGCGCAAATTTTTATTAGCAAATAGAAATAAAACCAAGACTTTACGACTTTTTAGGCCGATCCATAACAATCGATTGAATGAATCTTACATTTTATTCAATGCGTTAAATAATAGCATAGCAATTACCGCCGCGAAACCGTGATTACAGCTTGCTTTTGCTAAATCATGCTCCCAAAGAGTGCCCGTCTTTTGAGACATTTCATAGAAATATTCAATCGATTCATCCAAAATTCGCCCATATTCTTTACGTTCATACAACCAAAAGAGACGCAAATAATCACCAATAAAGACGTTGCTTTTTCCTACGTATTCAAAACCATCTTTACGATTCGGCCCGAACGTTTCTTCCATTAAAACGGCAAAATTTTCGTTCTCATAAATATGGAAAAACAATGCGTAATATTGACAAGTTTCACTGATATGATTGGCAAATGGCGCCATTTTTTTGTTCACAACTTCCGCATTATCCACAAAAAACGTGCCGTTGAAGGAGTATTTTATAATCTGTTCTTTAACAAATTCCGCTTGCGCAAGCAATTCCCTATCACAATATAACTCCCCTGCACATTTAAGCATGGCACTATAAAGCATATTTGACGGAAAATTAACACCTTTGACGTAATCAAGACTATTGGCGATACTATGCTCCACAAAAATCCAGCTTTGCAGGTTTTCTAATAAACCGTACACGTTCTTGAACGCTTCAAAATACTCAATAACGCCGTAAACTTTTTTCTTTGCCCTATCAATTAACTCTCTATCCTGCGTTCTATCAAAATAATCCTTCAACTCCACAACGTACCACATCGCCCAATTGGGGATAAACGAGCCGATATCGTGCTGCGAAGGAAAACACATTGGAAGCATGCCTTTGGGTAATTCTTCCGTTTCCGCAAGAATAAAGTTTTCCAAATAATTTCTTTCTATCTTGTTTTCACCGGTAAAAAATCTCTCCGCTTTTGCCGTAAAATATGCGTCGCATAACCAACCTGCGCGCTCTCTACCAGCGCAATCGGTGAAAATATCCACGGCGTTTTGCGCAAACGTATTTTTCGCCGCCTCAATGATTGCTTTTATTTTCTCGTCTCCATCGTAAAGGAAGTTAAAGTTCGAATTCTCATATAACACCATGGACGGCGTTATGTTTACTTCCCCCCTATAAATCACCTTGATATACTTCATAGTGTACGGTTCGGAGGAAAGGTGTGAAAAAATACCTTTCTCGTAGCCGTATACAAATAAATCGTTACAATCGGAGCGTCTAAAATTCCACTTCCCATTATCTAAAATTTCGTCAAAAACAATGAAAAACTCACCCGTTTCGCCACTCTTTACATCTACTTGTAAAAAACCCGTTTTTACTACGGGTAAGGCAAAAAGAATTTCCTTGTAGCCCGTTTTCGGTGCTAAAAAATTCTTCTCAATGCTGTAATATCCATCGGGCGTGACGTATTCGGGGATATCTTCCCACCACGGTTTCGTTATGACGTCAAATCCGTTAAAATCGGTTTCTTTAAGTTTCTCAAAAGGAACCGTTTGGTAGTTTGCCGTATCACCAATCCCATTCAAAAGGGTAGGACTTGCCACAGCATAAGTTTCAAGTTCCGCATATTGCTCGTTGGCAAGCAATTGTTTTTCAATAAAACCACGCTGACGGCTATACCGACAAACCTTCTCGTCACGCAACAAATCCACTCGACAGGAAAAATCTTTGCTCGTATAGACGAGGTTACCGCCGCTATACAAAGCCGCGCCAAAAAACGGCAACTGAAAATCGCACATATATGTGGGAACACCGTGCGCAATCACCTTGATTTCGATAAATTTTGCCTTATCCAAAAAAAGGACTTTTTTTCGCGAATACCCTGCCGCCGTGCGTTCAGGACCATAGGCAAGAAATTTCCCATCAACGCATACCTGGTAGTTGTCTACCGCGCAAATTTCCAATCTATCGACCTGTTTTTCCAACGTGATATAGAAGTTTTTTTGTTGATTGACGGCGTGCCTATCGCCTGCCCAAACGAACTCCATAAGACACCTAAACTTACTTTTTATCTACCTTTTTGAAATACCACTTTTTGCTGCCGTAGGTATAGTTGATTTGATTGCTCAAATTCAATCCCATATACGTTAAAAGTGCGCCCGAATAGATTTTTCCACTCTCTTCATCTTGATAATACGCGTTTACGTCCAGCCCCTTAAACTTGAACGCGAAATTTTCGGGAATATGTTCTTTCACGCAAATAATCGTCAATAAACACTCCGATTTGTCTTCGCTGACAAATTCCCAAGCCACTTTCAAGTTCTCACTCGTAGGCGGCAACACGCGATAAAGATCGCCGTAATGGATTAAATCGTAATACTTATGATACTCCGCAATTTGCCCCTTAAATTCTTCCTTTTGTTCGTTGGTAAGCTTAGTGACGTCCAATTCATAGCCAAAGCTTCCCCAAAGCGCCACCGCCGCCTTCGTGCCGTAAAAAACGTTGGAATGGTATGCCGAAACGTGCGCTCCCATTGAAGAGGCAGGATAACAAAGGGACGTGCCGAACTGGATAAAGAGTCGATCCATTGCATCCGTATTATCGCTCGTCCAAATTTGCGGCGAGTAATAAAGCATGGCAGGGTCAAATCTACCGCCACCACCGCAACAATTTTCCAAGAGAATATCGGGATATTTCGTTTTTAAGCGATTCATCAAATCGTACGTACCGAGAATGAATCTATGGAAAAATTCCTTCTTTCTTTCTGCGGGTAACGCAACGGAATCCGCATCCGTAATATAACGGTTAAAATCCCACTTTACGTAATCAATTTTGTTTTCGGAAAGAATCGCGTCGAGCTGCGCCCAAAGCGCGTCACGCACGTCCGCTCTCGATATGTCGAGCACGTATTGCTTTCTACCCAAAAGCGGTTCGCGCCCCGTCGCATGCACACAGTAATCAGGGTGTGCCTTGAAAAATTCCGAATCTGGCGAGATCATTTCCGGTTCAAACCAAATACCAAATTTTAAGCCGATTTCGTGAACTTCGTCAATAAACGGCGTTAAACCGTTTGGAAATTTTTCCTTGTTTACAAACCAATCCCCAAGCGACGTCGTATCGTCGTTTCTATGTCCAAACCAACCGTCGTCCATCACCAAAAGTTCGATACCAATTTCCTTTGCCGTGCGGGCAAAACCCAATAATTTTTCGCTATTAATATCAAAATACGCCGCTTCCCAGCTATTGACCAAAACAGGACGTTTTTGGTATTGATATTTGCCGTTAATCAAATGTCGATTGTAAAATCTATGGAAAATGCGGCTCATTTCCCCGATGCCCTCATAGGAATAGACACATACCGCTTCGGGTGCATAAAAAATTTCGTTAGGCTCTAACTTCCACGTAAAATTATTGGGGTTAATGCCCATAATCAAACGGGAAGAATCGTTGTAATCACACTCGACAAGCGCCGAGAAATTCCCCGAATAAACCAAATTGAAGCCATAGGCTTCACCGTGCTCTTCGTCCGCATCCTTAGAAACAAGCGCGACGAACGGATTTTGACAATGACTCGAAACTCCGCGACCACTTTCTACGCCTTGTACACCGTGCGCCAAAGCCCGTCTTTCTATATGACGCTCTTCGTAGTGTCTACCATACAGCGTAATCAAATCAAAATCCATCGAACGGAAATCGTTGCAAAGGCTGAACACCCTTTCTAAAAATATCGCACTTTGCGAAGTGTTCTTTACGCGCACACTCTTGGTCATTACGCTGGTCTTTTCAAACACGGTATAAACAAGCGTAGTTTCCAAGCCCGTCACTTTATCTTCCGTGACTATTTCAATGGTCGTCGCATCATGATTTTCGCAATAAGTGGCAGGCATGTCTGCGATGAACGGCTTTCCTGCATAAATTTTATGCGATTTATAACGAAGGTCCGTCACGCTGTCGCCGTGATGATTTTTCGCCTTTATTGCGGAAATTCTATAATCCCCTGCGCCGTCCGTGCCATATTCAATCGGTGCGGAATCAGGCGCAAAATCCCCGTTTTTGACATCCTTATCCTTTGGAGCAAAAGACGCATTGCGCGGCCGTGTATCAAATCCCTCGACTACGTCGTCGGGAATTTTCCTGCCGTAATAAAGATGCAAAAGATAGCCACCATCGTAAATCTTGATAATATAACTCGAATCCTTTGTATCTAACTTAAACAAGTTGTGCTGTTTATTAAAAATAATTGGCATAACAACCTACCTTAAAACTTCCCAACGGAAGTGATTTCGTCCCATCTTGCAAAATATACCGCTTTTTTAGGCTCGACTTCCCCGTCCGCGCAATCTAAAAGCTCGTCATCAAATTCGATAATGCGGTCGATTTTTCCGTCTATATATTCTTCTAACGTCGCTTTACAGTTTCTTAAACGCATTAATGCACCGCCGAGTCTTACGTCCTGCACGTTAAAGCCTTGCGGCTTATTCTCGTAGTACCATTGTGTCTTAAAAGCTTGATAGAATTTTTCCAACCCTTCAATGCTTTTGTCGTAGCGGCAAAGCAATGCTTTCAACGCCGTCTTATCCCCTCTTTGATACGCTTTTCTCGTTTCAATCCCCAAGTCGCCCTTGGTTTTCAAAAGGTCGCATAAGGCTTTCAACGTCTTAAAAAGATACCCAAAAGTCGAGTGAGCAGTCAACTGCGCAAGCTTGTTCGCGCACTTTTCATAATCCAGCGCGCAATCGTCCCAAATCGCGGAATCCATAATCCCAGAAAAACAGTCGTTATACAAAATATATTTATCAGGATTACAGGTCCTTTGTGCGCCGTCGAAGGAAGAAACGGGCAAATCAACATACATAAAATCGTCGAATTCCACACCGTATTTCCCCTTAAATTTCGTTTTTATCGAGTCTTCGTCCATATTTCCTTTCGCAAGTTCAGAAACGTAGAATAAAGACGGTAAAAGCGCAAATTTGCTACATTCTCCACCGTTATCCCCCCAAAGCGCCATTAATACGTTGGAAACGTTATTCTCGATACAGCTTTCAAACGCTGCTTTCGTCGCGCGAATGCTAAACGCGTTATGGGGCGCAAAACCCGTCCAACTCCAAAGCCCGCCTGCGAACCAAGCGTCCTTACAAAGCTGCTGATTTTTCGTGATTTTTTCGTCGTAAATACCCTTTTCCGTGGCGTAATAGTCCCAATATACCAATTGCACGTTTTTCGGGATTTTCTCTTTTACCAACGTAAAATTGCTCGACTTTTCGTCCAGCAAATTAAAGAACATATCCGACCACATTGAAAGCGCAAAACCATATTTTTCACCCAGCTTCGCCACTCTATTCAAATGCTTCAAAAAAATTTCCGTTCTATCCTCGCTGCCGTGCAAATTGCAATATTTCCCTCGCCCAAGCATAAAGGCTTCATCCATACCGATATTCACCGTTTTGGACGTAAAACACTCCGCAATCGTTTCAAAACAACGATCGATAAGCTCATACACTCGTTCCTCGCCAACTAACAAAATATCATCCACATCGTTATAAGAACGATATTTTGGCCAACGGAAGATCTGATTCAAATGCGCTAACGTTTGTATACAAGGAATCAGTTCTATATTTCGGCTTTTTGCGTACACGTCAAGCTCTTTGAGCTCTAACTTAGAATATCTTCCACGCAAATACCCAAAATACGGCTCGTTTTCCACCTCGTAAGTATCTTCCATGTACAAGAAAAGCGCGTTGTACCCCAAATCGGAAGTCAAATCCATCCAAGCCTTCAATGTCGAAACGTTCATAACTGCGTTTCTCGAGCAATCGATCATCGTGCCAAAGCGTTTGAATTTTATTGCGTTTTCCTTGTACTGTGTCACCACTCCCAACTCCTTACAAGACAAATTTTATGGTTATAATTTCATAGGGTTTTATCGAGAATTCCACTTCGTTGCCCAGCGCGGACAATTCACGAAGAATATTTTCTTCCAAATCGCAAACGTAGGCTTTCTTGAAAGTAAAACCCGTCTTAATCTTCGTCGATGTTCTTTTACGATGCGTTTCGTAAAGTCTAACAATTACGCCCTCTTTATCTTCCGACATCTTTACCGTATCCAAAACGACGTTTGTTTGGTCGCAGGAAACTATGGAATAGGAAGCCCTTTCGCCATTACCGCTCGATGGAACAGTAAACAAGGGATTATTCAAATCAAACGCAAGCTTGACGGTGTCGCCATCCGCTACGCGTCCAATATGCGCATAGAGCGAATAGGTGAACGTATGCTTGCCCTTATCGGCATCCGCATACGGCCACGTCGGCGAGCGAAGAAGAGTCAAACCGAGTTCTCCATTCATGACGTCATGACCGTACTTACAATCGTTCAACAAGGACACGCCATAGCCATTTTCGGAAATATCCACGTATTTATGCGCGCAAGTTTCGAATTTTGCTGCGTCCCAAGAGGTATTCGAATAGATGGGGCGTTCCAAATTGCCAAACTGAATATCAAAAGTCGCTCTTTCCGCAAAAACGTCCACGGGGAATTTCGCTTTCACCAATAGATGCTCTTGTTTCCAATCAACGTTCGTAACGAAATCGATACGAGGTACGTTATCCGACAAAAGCACCGTTTGCTCTATTGTCGAATCCAAGAACGTTCTATGAATTCTAAACCCTTTTTTAGCCCCAAAATCGACAATTTCACATTTTGACAGGGAATCTATCGGATACGCCTTTTCCGTGTAAAAATCACGGATTTCCCACGCATCGTATTCAATCGACACGTCCTCATATGCAATCAAGGCGTTTGCCTTTGCGTTCGGTTTTACAATTTCACGCTGATTAAGCTTGTCGTAAATACTAACGATTTCATACTTATCGTCAAATTTCACGCGATAGAAAGCGTTTTCCAACGTTTTTTCGGATACCGTTACCGTACTCTTTTCAGCTTTTGTTTCCGCAACGGAAAAACCGTAGGATGGTACTGCTTGCGTATAGAATTTTCCGTCTTTTTCCACGTCGGAGTTTGCGTTGTACGGCTGCATATTGAAGACCACGTCCCCCGCCTTCGTTTGCGTGGAAATACTCTTGGTCAGCTCGCCAAGCAAGGCTTCACCCTTTTCGAAAAGATCTTTATACATTTTGTCGCTATCGTCGTACACTTCTTTAATCGATGAACCAGGCAAAATATCGTGGAATTGAAGATTCAAAATCTGCTCCCACATTGCATTAAACGTTTCGTAAGGGTATTCCGCGCCGTTCAATAAACGGTTCATCGTCGCCAAAGCCTCGAGATTATGCATCAAAAACTCAATCTTTCGATTATTGCGTTTATTTTTGCCAACCGTCGTGTAAGTACCTCTATGGAATTCCAAATACAGCTCGCCAACCCACTTGGGAAGTTTTCCTTTCGTCTTCTTTTTCAGTTCACTAAAAAACTCTTCCAACGTGCTGTTTTCTGCGTTCGGACAACCGGGTATACCACGTTTCATACGTGCAATCGTCTCGATTTGCTCTGCCGTAGGGCCGCCGCCACCATCGCCGTAGCCATATACCACCAAGACTTTATCGGAAAGTTGTTTATCGCTGAAACGATCGTACGCACCCGCCAAATAGTCGGGCGTAGCTTCCGCATTATAGGTAGTGAGTCGTTGGCGGTTAGAATGAATGCTTTGGCAGGTAATAAAATAGGTGAATACGTCCGATCCGTCGATACCATGCCACGAAAAAACGTCGTGCGGCATCGTATTTTTATCATTCCAAGAAATTTTGGACGTGACAAAGGTATCAATTCCCGAAAGCTTGAAAATTTGAGGCAAAGCGGCAGAATAGCCAAACGCATCGGGTAGCCAAACGATATGGCTGTCTACTCCAAATTCTTCTTTAAAGAATTTCTTGCCGTGCAAAATTTGGCGGACAAGACTTTCCCCGCTTGGCAAATTGGTATCCGTTTCCAGCCATAAACCGCCTTCCGTTTCAAAACGTCCCTCTTGCACCTTTTCTTGAATTTTTGCATAGAGACAGGGATCTTCTTCCTTTACCGCCTTATAAAGATAAGGCTGTGAACAAAAGAAGGTATAATCGGGGAATTTTCGCATATTTTCCACGACCGTTGCAAAGCTGCGCTGCGCTTTCTCACGCGTTTGTGCAAACGTCCAAAGCCACGCAACGTCGATGTGCGTTTGACCTACGCAAGCGCAGGTGACGTCTTGCTTTTTGCAATACTTGCCATAAAATTCCTGTTCAATATAAACCAAAGCCGCTTGAATGGAATTACGGTACGTTTCCGTATGCGCTACTCGAAAATCTACCAACTTCAATGTTTCATTCAAATAATATAAAATATCCGAATAAGCCTTACTGTTTTTATCCGTGTAAGCCAAAACGTCAAAAGGCGTCTTTACATCATAATACAACTTTTCCGTCGATTTGTCAATATCGAAAACATCAATAAAAAAGGATAATTCACGGAAACAATCAAAGCTTGTATACCCGTAAATATGTAAATCGAATGGATTTTGATATTCAAGCTCGAAATATCTATGATTCAAGTCAACCCCTTGCACTACCTTTCCATTTACATACACCAAAAACTGCGGATTTTCAAAAGCCCATCCGCAATAATCGGTATTAAATTGGAAACGAAGGGTTTTGCCCACGAATTCTTCTTCCAAAGAAACGCGCGAATAAAACCACGCGTGAAAATCGGGCGTACCGCCCCAGCGCGCATTATTTTCAAATTTAAACCAACCATCTTCCTGAATATTAGGAAGTTCGCTACCAACTTTATAAGAAGTCGGCTTGTAAAAAATATTCTTTAAGGGAATCTTCTTTACAACCACGTTATTCTTTAATTGTAAAACGAGCTTGTTTACTCTCTCGTAGTAAGATTCGCTCGATAAAATTGATACTCTATTTCCCATAAGTTCTCTACTTCTCATTGCCTTTTACGCTCCGTAAGGTTGGCCCTTATAAAGAGCCAACCTTATGCGTAGTTTTTTTGTTCATTAGCCAAGGAACAAGTTGTCGATATACATAACCGACTCGTTGTTGTCCGTAGGGTGTACCATGAAACGGAGTACACCAATCGCACTGCTGTATGCGCTGAAATTCGTATCCAACGTAACCGTACATCTCATCCAACCGTCGCCGATAGCTTTAACGGAAATACCATAGCCCGACCAACCGTCGGAAAGGTTCGTCCAAGCATAATCGCTATAATTTACGCCGTCTGCGGAAACTGCAAAGCCAGCCCAACCCATACTGCCGTCAATCTTCATATCAAAGCTGATTGTTTCGCCACTTAAATCGAGCGTACCGCTTGCGATTTCTCTCAAGCTAATATCGTAATTCCACCAAGCGTCGTTGTTGCCCGCGGGAACGGTACATTTAACCGATTCCGTAGAAAGCTTGCTCACGTCGCTGGTATCTTTTGCAATACTACCGCCGTTCACTACCACCAAACCGCATTGACCGATATAATCGGTGGGAATACAATTTGTAAGGTACAAATTATCGATATACAAGCTTGCTTCATTCGCCGTCGAAGGATTTACCAAGAAACGAAGCTTCGCAATATTGTGGCTGCAACCGCTGAACTTGGTGTCCGCCGTAAACGAAATTCTAAACCAGCCGTCGCCCATAGCCGTAACAACCCAGCCCTTGTCTGCTCCCCAGCCATTGCTAAGATTCGTCCAAATATAACCTTCTCCATCAGGTTGCGCATAATTACCGTTGCCATCTGCCACCGTAAAACCTACAAGCGACATGCTGCCGACAATCTTCAAATCAAACGTGATTGCCTTACCGCTAAGGTTCATCGCACCGCCAAAATAGCCCGTCAAATCAAGGTCATAATTCCAATATGCACCACTATTGCCAGCAGGTACGTTTGCCTTAATCGACTGTGTCGAGAATACGCTATAAACGTTCGTATCAATCGTCATCGAACCGCCGTTTACAGGGCTCAAGCCGCAAGCCGTACTCGCATCATCCGCTTCCGTAGGCAGAGTGATTACGCTATCAAGATACAAATTATCTACGTACATGCTCGCTTCGTTGCCGTCTTGGGGATTTACCAAGAAACGAAGCTTCGCAAGCTTACTGCTTGCACTGCTAAACGACGTATCAGGCGTGAGCGAAACTCTATACCAACCATTATCAATCGAAGCAATAGATACACCGTAGCCCGACCAACCGTTGCTCAAATTCATCCAAGCATAATCATTCGTATCTGCGCAGTTTACGTAGTTCCCATTGCCATCCGCTACCTTCAAGCCAACCCACGTCATATTGCCGACAATCTTCACGTCGAAGGTAATCGTCTTACCGCTCATATTCAACGCGCTGCCCGTAACCTTCGTCAAATCGATATCGTAATTCCACCAAACACCGTTATTGCCTGCGGGTACGTTAAACTTCGCCGATTTCACAGAATTGATACTTACAACGCTAGTATCAATTGTAGCCGAACCGCCGTTTACAGCCACCAAACCACATGCGCTGATTGCATCATCCGCCTCGGTGTATACGCGTTTCTTTTCAAAATGCAAGTTATCGAAGTTGATATCAAGCGTTCCGCTGCCGTCCGAAGCGTTCAGCGTTGCATAAATCTTACTTACGCCACTAAGAGAGCTATTCAAGACGTCTACGTCCACGTATACTCTAAGCCAGCCGTTGCCCAAATCTTCGCAATAATGAGTATCAGCGCTGACACCGCTATTGAGCGTAAGCATGTTCCAAAGACCAAGCTTATTGCCGTTGTTCACAAAGTCGAATACAATAAGCCAACCGTTTCTGTTAATATTCTTAAAGTCGAATACCATGTAGCTATTCGTCAAGTCATAGGTCTTATCCAACGTTATCGCAAAGTAAGGAAGATTACCCGAAGAAATCGATTCAACAATATTCAAGGAATACGTGCTGTTTTCGCTTCTGTCCGCCGTATCGTTCGTGATTGTATCTATACCGCCGTTTTCAACGGAGCCGTTCCACAAATCGACGATATCCGTCTTGGTATACGTTGCCGTATACGTTGCATTTCTTTGAACCTCTGTTACGCTGTAATCCCAACCTGCGAATACGTACGAGCATTCGCCTGCGTCTGCCGCTCTCGTCGGCGCAGCCGGAACGTTCACCGTTGCGCCAAGCGGGTATTCCGCGCTAGAAATCACGCTGCCGTCGTAATCTTTGAACGTAATCGTATGCGTAGGCGTGGTTACAAAATGCAAGTTGTCGAAATGGAGATTGCGCTCCCCACTACCATCCGCCGCATTGAGCGTTGCATAAATTCTGCTTACGTTATCCAACGATACGCCGAAAGAATTCAAGTTTACATAAACTCTAATCCATCCGTTGCCGATGTCCTCGCAGTAATGGGTGCTTTCACTAACGTTCGCGTTCAAGCTAAACATATTCCACAAGCCAAGCTTCTGGTTATTATTTACAAAATCAAATACGACAATCCACCCATCTGCATTAACGGCATGATAATCAAATACCATGTATTTATTCGTCAAATCATAGGTCTTATCGAGCGTAATCGCAAAGTAAGGAAGATTGCCCGACGAAATCGATTCAACAATATTCAAGGAATGCGTGCTTCCTTGGCTCTTCATATTCGTATCGTTCGTGATACTGTCAATGTTGCCGTTTTCAATCTCGCCGTTGGTTAAGTCGATAAGCACCTTCGTATACGTTGCTCTATACGTTGCGTCACAGCCAACCGTCGTTACAGGATAATCCCAACCAGCAAACGCATAACTGTATTCCCCTTCAACTGTTGCTTTGGTAGGCGTTGCAGGTTCTACAACCGTTGCGCCCTGATAATATTGTTCGCTGGAAATAACCGTTTCGTCGTCATTCTTAAACGTGATCGTATACTTAGGTAATTCTTCAAACAACGCCGTGTAAACGGTGTCACCGCTAATTGCGCCAATTTCAGGCGTCCAACCAGTGAACTTATAGCCCTCTCTCGTAGGCGTTTCACCCTTGAATTCGGGAACTGAACCGAAGGTAAGCGTTTCTTCTTGCAATACCGAGCCATCCCAGTTCTTGAACGTTACGGTATGTTCGCTATTCGCCTCCACGATAAACGCGCCCTCACCAGGAGCAAGCGTCAACGTATAACCATTCGTATCGATGGTCACCGTCTGCATTTCCCCATTCTTATAGATAACGTACTGTCCAAGCGCGCCCTTAAAGGTAAGGGAAAGGGTCTTGTTGTCTTTTACTGCCGAGTAGTTAACCGCCACGAACGCTTCATTACCGTCCGCATCTTCCATAACGCTTACGATATGGTTGCTACCCGCACCGCTAATCGACGTAAACGAACTCGTCTTGTTTGCCGAAAGCAAATATTGCGAGAATATGCTTTCGTTTTGTACTTTTTTATATGCCTTGTACTGTGCGTCCGCACCGATACCAAAGAAACCGCTATCGGGGCTGCTCATAATTACGCCCTTCCAATCGTAGTTCTTGAACAACGAACCAAACGTCGCAAGCTCGTTATTTACGGTTTTTATATTATTGTAAACTTCCGTCGTCGTACCGTCCGCATTCAACGCACCGTCTACTACAACGTTCAAGGGATAATACGACCACCACGAAACGGAATCCGCACCAAACGCAAGCGCCGTATAAAGTTGCAAGCGCATTTGCGCTTCCGTGGGCGCTTTGCTATAAGTCGTGCCGTTGGAACTATCTTCAAAGCCGCAGCCCTGCAATACAGCGTGCATCGTCGCGCCATATTGCATGGCGTATGCTTTCAAAACCGCCAAATCATATAAGAAGGTATCTCTCATAGTACCATCAGCTTTAATCGGATAGGTGTCCACCGAGAGATATTTTTCATACTTACTATCCGCGAACTTGGAAAGCACGATATCACAATATGCTTTCACGTAAGCAGAATAGGAAGTATAATCCCCGTCCTCAAAATAGGAATAAGAAGGCAAAAGATTGACAATGAACGGAGCAGGATCCGCCTCCGCGCCGTACGTTGCAATATACCAATCCGCATATTGTGCCACGGTATTCATCGCCGCCGTCGTGGGCTTCGGTTCGTCCCAAGTGAAGAAGCCTGCAAAGCCTTCGCAATCGGAGAAATCGGGCAAGTAATCAAGGCCGTAATCAGTCGTATCCGCATAATTCCCCGTCCACACAACAGACTTGATACCGTTGCGATAGAACATGTTGATAATTGCTTTGGTCACGTCAACGTTCAATTCGCTTGTGAGCTTAACGCCGTAATCGCCGCCGCCCAGCACTACCGTAGTAAAGCCTGCTGCTTTCATCGTTTGCGCTACCGTATCGTTATGCGTATTGTCATAATTGTTTGAAGCATCAAGTTCAGGGTGATACCAAGCTGCATTATCAAATACGGGCGCACCTTCTACCGTGTAGTAGAAGTTGAAAACATTGTCCTTATTCGCATAAATTTTACTGTTAATCTTCGAAGCGGAAGTGACGGTGAAGCCGCTAATTTCTTTCGCCGCAAGATTAATCGCGCTATTCAATTTCGCCGTAAACGTTTCCGTTTCTACCGTGCTCTTGCCGTTAATCGTCGTGATGTAGTTGACGGTATACTCTCTATTATACGTTGCCCCTACATCGCTTACATAGTTGTCAAATGCGTCGATATATTTCTCCTGTATTGCGGTTGCGTGATCATTTGCGTCGATCGCTTTTTGAGAAACATAATAAATCGAACGAGCGTTGTTTTCCATTTCATCTGCATAATAGCTCGCCATAATATATTGACCGCCAAGCTTTACGTACGCTACGCCGACAAATTCACGCGTAAGATTTTTCGTTAAAATATCCGTGATCGCACCGCAAATTTCATACTTGCCGTCGCCATCGAGATCCGAAGGAGTAAGGCCATCCAAAAGGAGCATTCTACGAACAGTTTGCCCTACGCCTACCGCTGCCGTTGCCGAATATTTTGCATTTACCCCAAATAAATTTGCCGCCGTTAATTCGTAGCCTTCCGTAATATAATCGCGAGGCACGATAATAACACCAAATTCCGCATTTTGCGCGCTTAAACTTTCATAGCTTTGAGCACTCATTTCCGCCGTGAAACGAAGCCCGTTCACGTCGTCACCGTTTACACGTACTGCCGCGCCTTCTTGCATAACGAAGTCTTCAAAGCCCACGCGGAGCACCATTTCCTTCATGAAATAGAAGCTTCTAACGCCCACGTTCTTTTCTACGGTAAACGCCGCGCGATAATTAGAAATATCTTCGCCGCTACGGGATACGAATTTCCCATTCGCAACCGCGTTTGTTTCGTACATGGTGGTCACATTTCCGTTTGAAGAGCTTGCCGTGACAACACTCGTTGCCGTATTTGGAAGAACGGAAATCATATTCTCGCTCAACGTTTCACCGTTCAATTGCACGTTAATGCTCGGCGTTACGTTCGTCCAAGCGCCGTTTGTAAACTGATACTGTGCGTTCTTGATATAAATAAAATCCGTTCCGCGATAGAACCAGCCGCCAAAGGTCATTACGTCCCCTTCCGAAGGCGTATTTTTCCCGTTATTGTAAAGCCCATTCTTGTCACTATTAAACGTTACATACCAATCCGCCGCGCCGTATTTACACAAACCGCCTCTAAACGCCGTGTTGATGCCACCGCTTGTCAAGACAAATTGATCGTCTCTGCAAGGATTCAACCAAATAGACCAATCCGCGGCAAAAGGAATATCGTTTTGCGCCATAGACGCATATAAACCGCTTTGCGGCGCGCCGTTTGCTTCTGCGGAATATGCCAACTCATACGCGGCGTTTTCTTCCGCCCACGTATAGCCGTCGTAGACAAAGGTTGCCTTGTTGACCGTAAACGAGTTTTCAGCGTTCGCAAACGTACCGTCAATCGTAATGGTCGAGCCGGCTTGCAAATCACCGTAATCTAACACACTGTTCTTTAATGGGAATGCTACACGCTCCGCATCCGTCTTAATCATCGCCGCGCTTTGCGCAACGCCGTTTACCTTTACAGCCGTTTCGGACGAATAGGAAACACTCCAATCGCCGCTGTACGGAATGGATTCGCCACCTTCAAGCGCCAAATACAAATACTTTTCACCGTTTCCCGTCGCTACGCCGTTATCACGTAAATCGTACTCATTTTTATTCAAGCTGACGTTGTACGAGCCGAATTCTTCCGCGCTCGCTTCCACGCCTTTACTGCCACCCCATACGCTCACGCCAAGAATCGCCGTAAACGTGCAGAAAAGCGCCACGAGCACCGTTGTTAAAATTTTTCCAACTATTTTTTTCATAGCCAGCCTCCTTTAAGACCCGAAATTACCATTGCCAAGATTGGGGTCTTGGTAATCATCGTCGAACGGGTCTCTCTGCGTCGACGTTCTTACAATTTCATTCGAAAAAATAAGAATCGCTACGTTAGGTTCTTCATAAAATTTCATAAACCTTCTCCTTTTATTTTTCAAGGGAGTTGGTCTAACAAGTAGACCAACCGCATCCGCTACTATTAAAAATACAAATTATCGATATACATACACGCTTCGTTCGCGTCCGCAGGGTTTACCAAGAAGCGAAGCTTAGCGATATTGCTGCTGCAACCGCTGAACTTGGTATCTGCCGTAAAGGAGATTCTAAACCAACCGTCATCCAACGCTTTTACAACCCAGCCTTTATCGGCACCCCAACCATCCGAAAGATTCGTCCAAACGTATCCTTCGCCGTCGGGTTGTGCATACGTATCATTCTTATCCGCCACCGTAAAACCTACAAGCGACATATTGCCAACAATCTTCAAATCAAAGCTAATCGTTTTGCCGCTCAAATTCACGCCGTCAGCCGAAATAGCTCTCAAATCCAAATCGTAATTCCACCAAACGCCGCTATTGCCAGCAGGTACGGTACATTTCACCGATTTTTCGGAATTGGTGCTTACCGTGTCCGTATCCAATGCCATCGTACCGCCGTTTACAGGCACTAAACCGCAAGCCGAGCTCTTATCGTCCGCTTCGGTGTAGGTGGGCGCTTCGTAACCCTTCAATTCACCAAGATACAAGTTATCAATATAGAAATAATTTTCATTCGCGTCCGTAGGGCTTACCAAAAGACGGAGTTTACCGATATTGTTACTGCAACCGCTAAACGACGTGTCCATCGTAACCGTGAATCTAAACCAACCGTTCTCAATAGCTTCAATCGCAATACCGAAGCCCGACCAACCATCACTCAAATTAAGCCAAGCATAACTTTCGTTGTTTACTTGTTGGTATGCGCCGTTACCGTCCGCCACCGTAAAGCCTACCATATTCAAATTACCGACAACCTTCAAATCAAAGGTAATCGTTTTGCCCTTCAAATCCAAGCCCTTGCCAAGCAATTTTGTCAAATCCACGTCGTAATTATGGTACGCGCCGTTATTGTCCACAGGTATCGTAAATTTCAAGGATTTTTCAGAATTTGCGCTTACCGTGTCCGTATCGAACGCATACGTACCTGCTTGCGCCCAGAAATCACAACCGCCGATCGAATCGTCCGCTTCGCTTAAAGCAGGCACTTCGGGTTCTTCGGGTGCTGCGGGTTTATTTTCAAAATGCAGGTTGTCGAAATGGATATCCAACGTACCGCTGCCGTCGGACGCGTTCAAGGTCGCATAAATCTTGCTTACATGATTTAACGACGAATTTAATACGTCTGCGTCTACGTAAACTCGAAGCCAACCGTTGCCCAAATCTTCACACTTGTGCGTACTTTCGTTTGTGCCGCTCTTCAACGTAAGCATATTCCAAAGGCCAAGTTTTGTATTATTATTCACGAAGTCGAATACAACAGTCCAACCATCTTTGTTAATCGTTGTATCAAATACCATATACTTGCCCGTCAAATCGTAACTCTTATCAAGGGTCAAGGCAAAGTGAGGAAGGTTGCCCGAAGAAATCGGTTCAACAATATTGAAGGAATGCGAGCTTTCTTCGCTATAAACGTCGTTATTGTTCGTGATCGTATCGATACCGCCGTTTTCCACCGTGCAGTTGAACAAGTCTTTAATATTCGTCGCCGTATAGGTCGCCGTGTATGTCGCATTCGTTTCCGCTACCGTGACCGTATAATCCCAGCCTGCGAAGGTGTAATCACATTCGTTTGCAATCCCTGCTCTCGTCGGGTTTTCAGGCACTACTACCGTTGCGCCTTCTTCGTATTCCGCGCTCGAAAGCACTGTACCGTCATAGTTTTTGAAGGTAATCGTATAGGTAGGGATCGCAGGAACGTCTTCAAAATGAAGGTTGTCAATATAGAATTCCATATTGCCGCTTGCCCCTTCGTTGCCGTTGTTGACCGTGATATAGAACTTATTCACCTTCGATACGTCTTTATCGCCAGCTAACGCTTTTGCATTCACGTACACTCTAAGCCAACCATCGCCCAAATCTTCACACTTGTGCGTCGCTTCTTTCGTGTCTGCGTTGAAAGACATCGTATTCCACAAACCAAGCTTCACGTCGCTGTTTACGAAGTCTACGCAGAACCAGCTATTGTAGTTGTTCTTGTTGATATCGAATACCATGTATTTATTCGACAAATCATAATACTGATCAAGCGTAATATTGAAGTACGGGAATTGATTGCCCGCTTTATTCCATTCCGCCGTCACTTTGAGCGATTGCGCGCTATTCGCGCTCTTTACTGTGTTTTCATAAGAGCAAGCGTCCATCGCGTCTTTATCAACGCTCGTATTGATTAAGTCGGAAATATTCGTCGCCGTATAAACCGCCGTATAGGTAACGTTTGCGAGCGCAATGCTGTTTACTTCTTGATCCCAACCAACAAAGGTGTAATCACATTCGTTGGCAAGACCTGCTCTCGTCGGGTTTTCAGGCACTACTACCGTCGCGCCTGCTTTATATTCCGTGCTCGAAATTTCGCTGCCGTCGTAATTCACAAAGCGAACCGTGAAATTCGGTAATTCTTCAAAATGCAAGTTATCGATATAGAATTCTAAATCTCCGTTCGTTTCCGCTTTCGTGCTGTGAATGGTCACGTACAGCTTGTTGACGTTCGAAATATCTTGTCCGCCTGCCAATACAGCCGCGTTCAAGTATACTCTCATCCAACCGTTGCCCAAATCTTCACACTTGTGCGTTGCTTCGCTCGAATTCGCATGAATACCCAACGAAGTCCACAAGCCCATCTTCACGTCATTATTGACGAAGTCGAAGGCAAACCAGCTATCGTAATTGCCCTTATTCAAATCGAATACGACGTACTTACTCGACAAATCATAATAATGATCAAATTCGATATTGAAATACGGGAAGGTATTTTCTGCTTCCGTCCAAGGCGCGGTCACTTTGAGCGAGCGGTTGCTTTCCGCGCTCTTTACTTCCGTATCATAGCTCAATGCGCCTACCGTATCTTGATTAAGATTCGTATTAATCAAGTCGGAAACCGTGCCCGTGTACGTTGCTTTATAGGTCGCGTCGCCGTTGACCGTAGTCACGGTGTAATCCCAACCTGCAAACGCAAACGTGCCTTCATATTCCATACCGTCCATCGAAGGCACTTCGGGTTCAACGACCGTATCGCCATAATGGTAGGTCGCTTGGGAAATTAATGAACCGTCGCCATTAAGGAAGGTGACCGTATAATTGATATACGGAGACTTCGTTTCCCAAGGTTTTTCTTCATTCAATTGCGCTTGCGTAGGTTTCGCGCCAAGCACTTTCAAGTTGTCTACGTATACCGCAGATTCACTGCTTTCCTGCGCGCTTGCGTTCGTGAATTCCACGCGCATAATTTTAAGGAAATCCTTAGTGACACCGACCACTTCATCGTCGATCTTTGCGTTCTTTATATCAAGCGTAATACGATACCAACCGTTTTCAAGCGCAGTCACCGTCCAACCTTCACCGCTTGCTTGCGTTAAATCAATCGCCACTTTCGCGCCCAAGAATAAACCTTGATCGCCGAAATCGGACGCAAACGCTACGTTTACTACGTTATCCGCATTCACGCTCTTCACGTCAAAGGAAACGGTCGCTTCGCTCAAATCGAGGATCATCCAATCCGACGGCGTACCCGAGAAGAAGGAATCCACCACCGCTTTCGAAGATTCCGCTACGGGCAGAACCATTTTATAGGAATAGTTGCTGTTTTCCGAACGTTCGTAAATGTCTTGCGATATATCGTTATCCTGTTTTTCACCGTTGACTGTCAACACCAAATTATCGTCGCAAGAGAACATGTCGCTTTCTTCTAACGACGTATACGGAGACTTCGTTTCCCAATCCAATTTCGCGTCCTCGCCATAAACGCCAGACGTCTTATAGCCTTCCAAAATCAACGTATCCAAATAGATCGCCGATTCGCTGCCTGCTTCCGCCGTGTTATTCGTGAAATACAAACGCATAGTACGGATGAAATCCGTTCTCACGAGCGCCGTTTCCGTGTTCGTTTCATCCACATCAATGCTTACTTTGTACCAACCGTTATTTTCGTTGGAAACCGTCCAGCCTTGACCGCTTTCCTGTGTCAAATCAATTTCAATCGCATTGCCGAATACGTTATCGTCCGACTCAAATCTCAAAACGAAGGTTTTATCCACGTTTACGGGACGGATATAGAAGGACATCGTTGCATCCGTGATATCCAAAGGCTTCCAACCCGTAGGGTTGCCGCCGATGAAGGAATGCAAGAAACCGTACGCCGCACTACCGTCTTGCGATAAGACCATTTTAAGCGATTTATTACTGTACTCCATCAATTCTTCGTAGTTATACAAAGCATTGTTTTTTTGCGAGTTTTCATAATCATCGTTGACGATCGCGCAAAGCGCGTCGTCCTTCGTGAAGAAATCTTCGTATTCCTTGTACGTCGTCGTATCAAGATCAGGGAATTTTTCCTCGCTGTAATCGCAAATATCCACGTTATCTACATAGAAATTGTAGGAATATAACGAATCTTCCGTCGCACCTTCATAGATCGTTTGCGCGATGATCATATCGCTGAAATCATATTCGCTATCAAAAATAAACGGATCGGTGTAGTTCAACGACTTCAACGAGTATTCAATATGCGTCCATTCGTTAGGCTCACATACGAACTTTTGACATTGATCAAAGCTATACGAAATACCGTTGGTGTGTTTCATAATAAACCCGAAAACGATATTCTCGGGCGAAGAATTGAATACGTCGAAAGTGATAACCGCATTCGACCAATCACTAACCGTCAATTTCGAGTTGTTAGGCCAATCAATAAACGGAATCGCGGAAATCGGGCTATTCTTTGCCGCCGAACCCTTATATGCGAAACGAACGGACGTGAGCGAATCCAACGACGTTCTATACTGCGGCAAATAGTTCAGTTTCTTCGTCATACCCGTGCCTGCAAACAAGCTATCCACTACCCAATGGTCCGTCTTATCATAGGTCATATCGACGGGGATTTGCATTTCACCCGTATATGTATCGTCACCGTCTTTTGCCGTAATCGTAATGAACACATCGGAAGGATCGATATGGGTGAATTTGAAACCGTCTACGTCCAAATACACTTCGTTCAAATCATCATCCAAATACATAGCGGTCATGCTGTATTCCACGCCCTTTTCTTTTGTGAAATAAGGTTCGAAATCGTATTCTTGCCCAAGCTTAATCGCAGGAATATCGTATTCTCCTACAAAAACGATCTCTTGTGCGTTGTCCTTATCCTTTTTCGAGCCGCAAGCGGCTACACCAAGCGCCGCAAGCGACAACATAGAAACGAGAAGTAATATTTTAATTTTTTTCATAGCTTTGCCCCTTTTTTTATTTATTTTGAGCGTTATTTTTAGAGTGCGTTCAGCGCTTTAAGCGCGCCTTCTTCATCATTACAAAGTTTTTCCAAAAGCTGCAATAGTTCAGAGCGCACAGCCTTGAATTCTTGCGCATCCGTCTTAGGTTTTACCCCTGTATAGATTCTTGAATAGAACTTAGAAAGAATTGCGTCGCTATCAAAATCCGTTCCCTTGCTTGCGTTCAGTTCTTCTATCTTTTGCGCGAATAACCACAAATACTCGTAATCTTCGTTCCCCTCGCGAATTGATTCCAATCTCAACGTGGAAATTGGCGTTTTCAATGCATAATCGCCGCCAGGATAGATAAGATGCCCGTCTCCGTTTGCTTTTTCAAAGGTCTTGGGATCGTTCCAAAGATCTCTATGTCCGTATTGACCGCCGTTATCATAGCTATAACACTTATACCAGAAATTGACCGCCCAATAAAGATGCCCTGAAATCTTCTTATCGTATTTCATCCATTCCATCACGCGCGTACCGATTAAGTTATCGTCGAGCTGATAGGACGGGAAAGGATTTTCGGGTTTTACACAGTTGTACCACCAAAAATCTTCGCCGTTTACTCTACCCGTCGCATTTAAACGTTCTTGCACCCATTCCAAATAACTCTCAGAATTAAATTCGCTGATATAGGGACACCACGTTTGAATTCCACCCGTCGTATCATCTCCTTCAAACAACGATTCCGTCGCTTCCGGAACAATCGTTACAACGTGCTTTAAGGAAAGTAAGCTTGCCTGCAAACCAGGATAGCCTGCCAACAAATCCTTCACAGCGTTTTTCGCGTCGACAACAATCTTATCACAAGCCTTTACCTGTTCCGCTTGTTTATCAGTAGGTTCATCGATAATATTTCCCGCATAGATATACGCTTTTTTGAAAAGGTCGGTCGTTTCATCGCCACTATTATACAACGCAATATTCTTATTGACCATCGACGTCAAAAGCTGCACAAGGCGATCTTTATCGATGATGCTATACGTTTTTCCTTCCGGGGTGACTGCGTTGCAGGGCAAGGCGTATCCCGAAACGATTCCTTTTTGTGCGTATTCCACGAGTGCATCTGCGTATGCGTCCGTGTTTTCGGGGCAATACGCAATTCCTATATCACAACCATCGAAAGGAATGTACGCAGGAGTGATTCGCTTATTCGCAAGGTACCAATAATAATTTTTATACGTCTCTTCCGAAACCTTTTCAGGATCTTCGCCATACGCGATATAATGATACCAAAGCCCAAACGAGTTGGTCGAATGCATTTCTTCCGGCATATCGATGTTATAGACCTTCAATTTCAAAGGAATTTCCTGCGTTTCTTCGTTGAGCGTAATCGTCACTTTCCCTTCGTATTCACCGCTTTGCGTATCGCTAGGTACATTGACGTTAAACCAAATCCCTTGGTTGTTGCCCTTTGCTATTTTGTTCTCTCTCTTTTTCACAAACTTATCCATCGGAATAAGCGCGTCGGGGTAGAAACCGACGAACATATCCGCCGTAAAAGGACGGTCCACCGACGGCGTTTTCGTTTCAATGTATTTTTCCGCAAAAACTTCAACGTTGGATTTTTCAATCTTTTCCCCCGTAGCAGATACCAAATCCCCTACGGACACATTAAACGCGGAGATCTCTTCCTTCGCGGTAACCATAAGCTGCACGGATTCCGTTTCACCCTTAACCGCTTCCATCGATAAATCGAGCGTTGCGTTTTCAGGTATCGCACTATCGCGCATATAACTCATGGTATTTTCCGCACTCCACAACGTAGCGGACGCTATTTGCGGTTCTTTACCGCCGCCACCGCCGCTTTCCTTGCTCGCGCCGCCACACGCAGGCAATGCGGAACAAGCAAGCAACCCGACTAATAATAAACTCGCAAGTTTTTTCATTCTAATTACTCAACTCCCTCTAAAATCGCTTGAATTGCATCCCATTCGCTCTTGGTATATTTTTCGATATCATAATCGTACAAATCTTGCGCCGTTTTTCTCTTTTCGCCGAATATATATTCGTAGGACGAGAAGCTCGTTTTAAAATTACGCACGCCGCCGTAAATGAAAATATTATAGTTGTTAGGAATCGGCAACACCTTTGCGTCGGGAGAAGCGAAGCAATCAATACGAAGTTTCGCCGTATCAGACAAGCTTTCATAAAGGGTAGGATTGCTTTCCTTTGCGTTATACTTAAAGAACAAGCCCGAGCCATCCGTATACTCCGTATAAATCTCGTTTGCAGTATCGGTTGCCAAATATCTCAAGAAATCCTTCGCCAAATCCATATTCTTTGCATAGGAAGGAATGACCGCCGTATGATAATTACCAACCGAGTAAAGAATATTGCGCGCTTCTTTTACTATATTAAAGTCTTCTTCGCTAACGCCTGCATAGCTCGTTTCGCCTGCGTCAATCGCTCTAACGACCGCCGCCAACGTTGCGTCGTCATCATCCGCGATCGAATCCAGTTTTTCGTTAATCGCGCTGATAACGGGCGTTTTCAGCATTTTAACATCGTAAACTTTGTCGCCGTGGTCAATCAAATCCTTAATGGCATCAGCCATTTCCATATCAAACCAATCGCCGCATGCCATAAACATACCATCGCCCTTAACAAACATTCTTTGCGCAGGACCGTAATCAACCGAAGGCGCTCTTTCATAAAGATGATTAGAAAGTGCGTCTTCCAAGACCTTTAAGGATTCCAATCTGCCTTTTTGTTTGAAAATATCTACGGAATATTCATAAGACGCGCTTTCTTCGTTGTAAAGCTTGCCTTCCCAAAACTTGGTATAGTTATTGTACCCTTCGTACTGCGCCCACCAAGTCGGGAAAAGATGCTCCCAGTAAGTCGCGGATTTTTCGCCTTGCTTGGAAGATTGCATAATCGAATACCCTTCCTCCTTCGTTTCCGCTTCCATAATCGCCAACATTTCGTCCGTCGTCACGGGAACCTCGTAACCTTTCGCCTCCAATTTTTCCGCGTTATAAAGAATACCGTTATAACCACCAGCCCAAGGCATCGCATACCAAGACTTTTCACCTTTTACACTCGTATACTGATTCGCGATTACCGCACTTTCAAGCATTTTTTCTTTTACTTTGATAGAACCTTCTCCAGGCACAGTCGAGTCATAAACGTCGTTCAAGCTTTCAAGGTAATACGCCTTGTTCGGAGCTCTAAGACCGTACAAGGATTGCAAGTTCATACCGAAAAGCACGTCGTATTTATTCGCAGTTCTACCGCCCTTAATAATATCGGAAGCATACGCTGGGTTGCTATCCTCATCGATATTGAGCGCTACTTTACCATATTTGTCTTTTACCCAATCTTCTGCCACGAAGGCTTTTTTCACGCCCTCCAACCATTCTACTTTATAACCAGCGTTTAACGCGTACACGTTCAACGTGCTATCGCCCGTTTCTTTTTTTGCTTTTCCGCAACCAACCAACGAAGCCGTCGATACAGCCAACGCAGTCGCCATCATTAAGGATACAAATTTTTTCATTCGAGTCTACCTCCTAATCTATTTCTGTTTTTTATTTTTTAATTAACCTTTTAAGCCCCCGACAGACATATTCTTCATGATCTGTTCTGAGAAAGCGGCGAATACGGTGAGCACCGGGATCATCGACATCAGCAACGCCGCATAATACATCGGCTCTTCCCCGAATTTTACGTTCGCCTTGACTGTATAAAGCCCCGCCGCGAGAGTGGGATAACTTCTCATGAACAATAAAATCGAAGTATAATCGTTCCAACAGGAAATTGCGGAAATAATCGAAAGTGTGATCATAGGCGCTTTTGCCATAGGCAACATAACCTTGAAAAAGGCTTTAAAATCGTTCCCACCATCGATGAACACCGCTTCCGCATAACTCCACGGCATATTTTTATAGAATGCGTACATAATCAAGAAGTTAAAACCAAATCCACCCGCGCAAGAGAGAATTGGTTGCAACGGTGTATCAAGAATCCCCAAGTCGCCACTCAACTTAAAGCTTGCAGGAAGCGTCCCAACGACTGGAATCGTCATCGAAAAGATTGCGATAAAATAAATCGTCCCTCTAAGCTTGAAATCGTATTTCGACAGGCAGTATCCCGTACACGCACTGAAAAACACACCTTCAATTACAACGACGGCGGTATACCATACACTGTTAAAAATCATACCAAACAAATTCACGCCTTCGCTGTTCAATTCGCTAAACGCATCTATATAATTTCTCGGTTGCCATTCAAACGGTAATGCCAAAAGACGGAGTTTTTCATAGTCCTCTTGATAATTATAGCTACTTTTTAAAGAGTTGTATAAAAGCCAAATAAAGGGAAAAGTCATAATAAACGTATACAATGCAAACAAGAGAAATACAATTGCGTAAACGACTTTTTCCCCCGCCGTTCTATTATAGAGCGCGCTACCTTCTTTTCCTTTTAATCTAAACTTAAAAATCTTTACCATATTGCGCTCCTTAATATTCCACGTCCCCAAATTTGTCCATAAACGCTCTCACACCGAAAATAACGGGAATAATGATTGCAGTGAAACACAAGCCTGCTGTTGCAACGAGATTAACGTCTTCCCCTTTCTTTACAATATTGAATATCCAGAAGGAAAGGGTGGTCGTTTCGTAATTTTCCGTTACGAGCAACATAATCGGACCGCTCGCCGCAAAAATCCCCGACATCAAAAGCACTATCTTCGTGGAAATCGTAGACCATATCAACGGCATAACAATTGTAAATACTTCACGAAGAGGACCGCATCCGTCTAGCTTTGCCGATTCATATACTTCCGTCGGAATTCTCGACATCGCGCCACTAAAAATCAGCATATCCCCACCAAAGCCCGTCAAAATCGTATAGATGATAACCATCACGGTCGGCATCATGGATTTGTCCTTATACAAAGGACCGTTCAACGGATATCCCAACGAAAGTTTGTCAAAAAGTTTTTCAATCGGGCCGCCTGGCGCCAACATTTGATCGTAAAGGGAAGTCAAAATGACTGGCGTAATAATGCAGGGCAAATAAAATATAACTCTGAAAAATTGATAGCCGAGAATCTTCTTCGATATGAAGTAGCTGATAAACAAAGCAAGCGGCATTGTAATTAATAAACCGCTCAAAAAGTAAAGTCCCGTATTTCTTAAAGACAACAGCAAATCCCCGTCACCTGTGATCTGTTCCCAAAGCTTTTCAAAGTTCCCTGTCGACCACTTTTGCGTACCACTCCAAGCGTCCAATTCTTGGAACGCCAAAAAAATAGAGCTAATATTTACGTACAGCCAAAATACTAGCCAGTTCAAAATGGGAATGGCGAGTATACATACTATAAAGAGCGTCCTACCCTTTCTAGGTTTACTCTTTCGAATAAGTTTTTTGTTGGGTGGCATCGCATCCCGTAAACGCGGTGCTACAATTTCTTTTTCCATCAAAAAAACCTCCCTTAAGAATCTACGAAAATTTTAAGTTAAATAGGCACAATAGTCCATTTAATAATGTCGTTATACATTAATTATACTATAACGCCGTTGCGATGTCTTGTTATTTTTTCTATTCTTTTTGCTATTTTTTTAAGTACGACAAGAAAAATTTTGGAAAAAAGTATTGACAAAATTGGCACAATTCCTTATAATTAACACTATGAAAGTAGAAATATTTGAGAAAAACTCGTCTTTTGACGATAAAAACAACAATTTCGATTTCCATATTTGGAAATATTTAGAAACCTCCTTGCATACACATAAAGACTATTACGAGCTTTTTTTAGTGACAAAAGGACCTATTAAATATTACATAAACGGCGAGACGATGATACTTAAAACAATGGATATGTCTATCGTTCGCCCCTCCGATAAGCATCGCTTTTTCTGCACAAAAAACAATAAGACTATTCAACATATGAACTTGGCAGTAGATTGTGATTATTTTAACTATTTCGTTCCCTTTGTCACCCCTGAACTCAAGGAAAAAATTGATAACGAAAATGAATATATTTTGATTCATTTATCGGAAGATCAATTTAACTATTTGAATCATTTGAAAAAGCTAATTAATACAATCCCCACCGACGATTCCTATCAAAAAAAGACCGCTTTGAACTTGATTTTATTTAACATGTTGTCTTTTTTCAATATGTTCAGTCACGAAAAAACTTCCTATCCACTTTGGTTTGCCTCTATGCTGGATGAAATTTCCAAACCACATTTTCTCAATAAAAATGTGAGTGAATTATACGCGCTTTGTCCCTATTCCAGCCCGATTGTCATCAAGACGTTTAAAGATTATTTGAACACCACGCCCGTGCGATATTTGCGTAATTTAAAAATGACATACGCGAAAAACCTCTTATTGACGACGGACTACACCACCTTGGATATTTGCACCCGAATCGGTTTCGATTCTTTGAGTCATTTCAACCACGTATTCAAAGATTTTTATGGAACTACCCCCACCGAATACCGTAGAAAAAATAGAATCGTGAAAAACTAATCCATAAACGAATTTAAATGAAAACGCACGCGAGATTCCTTTCTCCGCGTGCGTTTCATTGTCCCTTAAGAATTTGCTCTGATTAATGTGTTTTGCTGCCGCACTGTAAATTGCGATTTTGGGTTGCTCAAACGCTACTCTTCAATAAGGCAAAAAAAAGGGGGGGGACCGTGATAGTCCCCCCCTCAAAATTTGATACGCAGTAAACAAAGAAAAAGGTATTTTTTATTTTTCGCAAAAAAACCTGCTATTCCAAGCACATAAAAACAGAGAAAAATCCGCAAGTGGTCAAACATGTGGTCGTGCATAATTTTTACGGCGACGGGTATCTGCCGTTTCCGCTTTGCGGAGCCTCGGCAGGGCGTCGTCGCGCCGTCAATTTTCGTGCTATTTCCAACTACCATTTGCGGTCGCTCCTCGCGTGTAAGGAGCGTAGCGACGGAATAGCGAGCTTGTCGAGCGTCAGCCACGGTAATCCGCGGTTTCCGCGAAACTCATCACCGAAACAAAAAAATAACGGACAGTCAATCGACTATCCGTTATTTTTGGTTGAGGCAACGGGACTTGAACCCACGACCTCTTGGTCCCTAACCAAGCGCGCTACCAAACTGCGCTATGCCTCAATCAGCTTTAACATAATATCACTTATTCTATGGAAAGTCAAGCATTTTTTTATCAAAACACAAAAAAAATATATTTTTCTCAAAAAACTTTTTTTTGCGCCGATTTTATACGCAAGCATACCCACCACAAAAGGCCGTGAACTCGTACACGGTACCTTCATTTTATGCAAAATACACCAAAGGGGCGTATTGCATTACGCCCCTTTGGTCGCCTTTTTATTTTTCAATCGGGCAGGTTTTTCCCTTCTCTAATCTCGATTCTTCCGCAGCAAAGCTCATCAAATGGCTATCAATCGACACGTCTAAGTAGGTGACACCTTCCGCTTTTTCGCCGTTTAAGTCTTTATACAAGCTATTCATCATGAAATAGTCGCCGCCCATATGCCCGCCAACGTTTGCTTCCGACACGTCGATCGTGATTTTTTCCGTTTCGCCGCCAAAGTAACGAATTTCAATACTGTTTTTCTCAACAACGCCAACAAGCTCCGCTTTCGTGCCGTGAATCTTCAAATCACGGTAAATTTCTTGGCTAAACGCCGTCATGGTATGGCACGCCGTCTTACCGTTCGCAAATTGCATAATCGTGACTTGGTGATCGACAACGTCGTTATCGTTTTTGAATACACATTTATCGTATTGCGTACCGCGCAAATCTTCCAAAACGTTTTCGTCCGTGAGTTCACGAGTCGTAAAATAGCGCGCGAAACTTCTGATATGTTCTTGCAAATACAGCGTTTGTGCCTTATAAATACAATCTTCGTACTTACATTCGGAGCAATACTGTGCGCAATCCTTAGGGGCGTGCGCTTCATTAAAATAATAAAGTCCGCCATAAGAATTTACGGAAAGGCATTCTTCCCCCATAAGATAACGCAAAATGTCCATATCGTGGCAACACTTTGCCAAAATCATCGGACTGGACTCCGCTTTGTTGCGCCAAGGTCCACGAACAAAACTATGCGCTTGGTGGTAGTACCCAACGTTTTCGCTTGCGTGAATGGTGACGACTTCGCCCAGCTTACCGCTATCGATAATACGCTTGACCGTGGAATAGAAAGGCGTATAGCGCAAAACGTGGCAAACGATTACCTTGCGCGCGTACTCCTTACTCGCCTGATAGATTGCATAACAATCTTCCACGTTGTTTGCAATCGGTTTTTCAAGCAAGAGATCGTAGCCTGCCGCCATCATCGCAATCGCGTGCTCTTTATGCTGATTATCCTGCGTTGCTACCGCAACGATATCCGCCGCGATTTTTTCTTTCAAGAAATCTTTATAATCGCTAAAAACAGGCACGTTTGAAAACTCCGCTTTTGCCATTTCAATGCGGCTTTCATTATTTTCAATAATCGCAACAAGCTCAAATTTTTCGGGATACTGCTTTGCAAATTGCGCATAAATCAAACCGCGCGCTCCAAGCCCAAACACCACTATTTTTTTTGTCATAATCGTTACTCCTAATCTCTCTTTATATCACAGCCAATAATGCTTTATTAGCTCTATCACTTTAGAAATTGCCACGCCCGTCGGGAAAATCATAAAGAACACGACAAGACCTACTCCAAGCGCAATCCCTGCCCATGAAATCACGGGCGCACACTTATCCATAACCTTCGTTTTGCGAACGATTACCGCCACCAAGCAAAGGGCAATAATCCCGCCTGCTACGCCTAAAATCAAGTGCGTTTTGTACGGCGAGGAATACTCGAGCGTAATCTCGTTATCCCCTTCTTCAAGGGCAACCTGTATAAAGCATAAATCGTTCTCAATCAGTTTTGCTTTTTTGCCATTCACCTTGACCGTGTATCCGTCCGACGCGGCAAACGAGAGCATTAGACTCTCCCCTGCCTTGGCGTTTTTGACGTTTGCGGTAATTTTGGCTTTGCCGACCTGCACGTCCGCATTTCGCGTCCATAAATCCTTCGACAGCGCCTCTACCATTTCGTCGGTGACGTAGGTATCGTAGGTGATCGACGGCATATCCATCAAGTACCGATACAGCTCGCGTTGATTTTTTCGCCGATTCACGCGCACGTTTTCATTCGCAGCAACAAATTGATATCCGTCCGTTGTAGCGACTCTAAACCCAAGCGGAAATACCATCGTATTTTCGTAAACACAGTACCCCTTCGTCGAAAGCTGTACCTCTTCCCCAGCCTCGTTTTTCACCATCACTTTTTTCAAATACGTCTTGCTGTCGGCACGGCTGATTTGTGACTTGGCTACAAACACGTATTTATAATTCATAAAGCTATCCGCAAAAGCTTCGTTGGCATAATGCGTGGTCGAACCGTCCTTATTTACCCATTGCATTTTTCCCAAATTAAAGGAAGAGTGGAAGGCATTTTTGCCGTTTCCGTTGTAGCCGAATAGCTGGAAGATTGCAAAATTTTCCGCCGCCATCATGGACGAGAAACCGCTGTATGCATTCGTACCGCCCACAAGCGGCGCGCAAGCCGTCCACTTCGACGAAATATAATCGTCGTTTAGGTTATTTTTATCCCCTTTGTAATAAATCCCAAAATCCTTTACTCGGAAATACCCATCGTCGAAAGCATTCACTTCTTTTGCGAGCGCAGAATATTGATTCAGCTCCACGTGCAAGGTTGACCTGCCCCCCGAAACCCATTGTAGATTATAGAAAAATACCTGCATAAATACAATCGGGATCAAGACGATTGAAAGCCATTTTGCACTAATTTTTTTCAGCTTTATTAAGAGTACGCCAAAGCCAACGAGCGTGATAACAATCAAGCTTGGCACGATCACCAGTTCTAACGCACCCGTAGACCATGCAAGGCTACGCCCCGAATTATCGAGTGTCTTTTTCAAACTCGCATCGTTCGCAAAAAAGGCAATCACCGTTTGATAATTGTCCCCTTGGATAAACCACAGCAAGAACCCAAGCGTCGCAAGCGCAATCCCACCGAGAATAAACGTCCATACGTAGGACTTCCAGCGAACCTTTTTCCACTCGACAGTCTTTAAGAATTTCCATTTCGACGCGGACACGCCCCCATCCTTTTTCGTTTTTTGGATAGATATATCGCTATTCCAAGGGGTGAGCTGCCGCCCGTCTAAAAACGTGCCGTCGTAGGCGTGATCGTTCTTAAAACAAACGCCGTCCAAGCAAAGACAAGCGCCGCCCATAAAGTAGAGTGCGTTCAAAAAGCCAAACCGCAGCGCATAGGACATATACGAGCCCATATTCATCAAATTCATCGCCTCGTCTACAATCGTAGGCAAGAGAGTGAACACGCCGCACGCAAGCATCCATTTTGCAAAAGGGTTCTTCAAGCCCTTTCTAATAAACCAAACAAGGGTAAGAGCAATAAACAAACCGTCGCTTAGAATATACGTCCACTTACGATAGATGCTATCCGTGTAATTCGTCATAAAGCTCGTCAGCGCAGAAGACCCCGTGTTAAACTCTACGGGTTTTTTATCGACCACAACGTACCCCGTCCACAGCTTTTCGAAAATTCCACCACCGCGCGCACCTGCGCCATACGCACCAAGCGCAGGCAAAAGTACGGGCAAGGCAAACAAGATTGCTACCGCAAAGGACAGGCACAGGTATGCAATGAACTTATTTTTCTCTTCTTTTTTTACGCAAAACAGTCCGTAGGCAATCAGCGCAGGAAAGATGGTAAACATGGAAAAACACGCAATCGAAAAGCAGGTGTAAATGCTTGCCGCCAATACGAGCGAGAAACGCAAAAACTTACCCGTTTTTACGTAGCGTTTGAATGCGCCCACCGCGAGCGGCGCCCAAATCAAAAAGTCCATCCAGTTGATATAGGTATTCGATACGAAGGTGTAGCCGCAAAAGGCGTAAACAACGCCCACGACCATACAAACGTATTCAGGAATATTTTTGAAGAGTTTTTTGGCAAACCAAGTCCCCGCCCAAGCGATAGTCGCCAATTTACACGCAAGGACAATGGCGCTTGCTTGCGCAATTCTGCCTTCCCCAAACATCAAGAATAAAACGTGGAAGGGACTGATAAAGAAATACAAAATCGACCCCGTCACGTCCAGTCCGCCCATCACCGAATAGGTGTAGGACAACGAGGACTCCCCATTAAAGACGTCGAAGAAATGCTCGATAAACGGACAAATTTGCGCGAATAAATCGTAGCTCGCCGCCGTATGCGTGTCGCCAAAGGGATACACGCCGAATTGCCACAGCGCAAAGCAGTACATAAAAAGCACGATTAGCGGCGCAAAAAAGTAGGCGTAGTTCTGATCGAAAAACGCGTCTAATTTCTTCCAAAAGCTTTGCTTTTTCTTCGGTTGTTCTACACCCGTAGTTTCGGGCAATTCTTGCACAACTTCTTCCATAGCCTTATTTTACCACTTTTTGATAGGCAAGTCAACAGTTAATTAAGAAAAAATGGACGGATATAATCCGTCCATTTCATTTTTTACACTTATTTGCTGCGAATATACTCGTCCATCGCTTTCGCCGCAATCTTACCTGCGCCCATCGCCTTGATAACGGTCGCCGCGCCCGTTGCCGCATCGCCGCCGCAATACACCCCTTCAATTGAGGTCTTGCCCACCTCGTCCACGGCAATCTCGCCACGACGGAGAGTTTCAAGCCCAGGCGTCGTCGCCTTCAACAAGGGATTCGGAGAAGTACCAAGCGACATAATCACGCAATCGACGGGAATGATAAACTCACTGCCCTGCACCGCTTTGGGGGAACGGCGACCGCTTTCGTCCGCTTCGCCAAGCTCCATACGGATACACTCGATACCGTTTACCCAACCGTAGGCTGGATCGCGAGGATTGTCCGTCGGCGTCGCCAAAATACGCGTAGGATTCGTCAACAAATCGAAGATAATCCCTTCTTCTTTTGCATGCTCGATTTCCTCACGGCGAGCAGGGAGTTCTTCTTCGCCACGGCGGTATACGATATGTACCTCCGCCCCCAAACGCTTCGCCGTACGCGCCGCGTCCATCGCAACGTTTCCGCCGCCCACAACCGCAACGCATTTGCCGTGCTGAATGGGCGTGTGACTATCGGGTTTATACGCTTTCATCAGGTTTGAACGGGTCAAAAATTCATTCGCAGAGTACACCCCTTTCAAACTCTCGCCGGGGATATTCATAAACTTGGGCAACCCTGCGCCGCTCCCGATAAAGATCGCCTCAAAACCGTATTCCGATTTCAATTCTTCAATCGTGATTACGCGGCCGATTACCATATTCGTTTCCACTTTCACGCCGAGCGCTTTCAGATTGTCCACTTCCTTTTGCACAATCGACTTAGGCAAACGGAATTCGGGGATCCCGTAAACGAGTACGCCGCCTGCCACGTGCAACGCCTCAAAAACGGTGACGTCGTAGCCCATTTTCGCCAAATCGCCAGCGCAGGTCAAGCCCGCAGGACCAGAGCCGACAACCGCTACTTTATGCCCATTGGAGGGGACAGGTACGGATTGAACGGTACAATTTGCGTTGTGCCAGTCGGCAACAAAGCGTTCCAATCGACCGATACCAACCGCCTCGCAGCCAGCCTTAATCCCACGCGTACATTTCCCCTCGCATTGCGTTTCTTGGGGACATACGCGCCCGCAAACTGCGGGCAAGGAAGAATCTTCCGCAATGATTTGATACGCCCCTTCGAAATCCCCTTCCGCAACCTTTGCGATAAATTCGGGAATTTTGATGTTGACAGGGCAAGCCGCAACGCAAGGACGATTTTTACAGCCGATACAGCGCTTTGCTTCGTCGATTGCCATTTCAGCGGTGTAGCCGAGCGCAACCTCTTCGAAATTTCCATTACGAATTTCGGGGTCTTGCGCAGGCATAGGATTTTTCAAAGGATTCATATTGAACTTGGGCGCCATCTTAAAGCACCTCCTTTTTGAATAAGTTGCAAGCCTCTTCTCTCTCGCGGTTTTCAAAGTCCGCATACGAGCGAGAACGGCTCATCGCTTCGTCGAAATCAATTTCGTGACCGTCAAATTCAGGCCCGTCCACGCACGCAAATTTCATTTGTCCGCCAACAGTCAAACGACAACCGCCGCACATACCCGTACCGTCAATCATAATCGGATTCATGCTCGCAATCGTTTTCACGCCGTAGGGCTTGGTCGCCGCGCAAACGAATTTCATCATAATGAGCGGCCCAATCGTGATTACCTCGTCGAAACGTTCTCCCTTTTCAAGCAGTTCGTTCAAAGGTACGCAAACGTTTCCTTGTCTACCATACGAGCCGTCGTCCGTCATCATATAAAAATCTTTCGAGCAAGCCTTAAATTCGTCTTCCAAAATCACCAAATCCTTGTTTCTAAACCCGATAATAGAGGTGACTTCACAGCCCTGCTCACACAAAGCTTTTGCAACGGGCAAAGCGATTGCGCAACCAACGCCGCCGCCGACAACGCACACTTTTTTCAAGCCATCCGTGTGGGTAGGTCTGCCCAAAGGACCGACGAAATCGGGGATAAAATCCCCCACGTTTTTATGATTGAGCTTTTCCGTCGTCGCACCAACGATTTGGAAAATAATCGTCACAGTCCCTTTTTCTCTATCGTAGCCCGCAACGGTGAGGGGAATACGCTCGCCGTCCTCATCCACACGCAAAATGATGAATTGACCGGGCAATGCCTTCTTCGCCACAAACGGCGCAAGGACTTCCATCTGCGTGACCGTGGGATTGAGCGATTTTTTACCAACGATTTGATACATGGTATATTCTCTCCTTATTTTTTGCCTAATTTTTAACCCCGAAAAAGGGCATACAAAGGGCAGGTTCTATCACTTTTTTATATTATAGCTTTCCACGCAAAAATTGTCAAACACTCAGCGGTAGATTTTGCGTTTTACGCAAGAAAATTTTTTCACAAAAATTTCATTTTTCACCCCCTTTCGATTGCTTTTCATATATATAAGTAGTATAATGTTTGTCGAAAAAACAAAAAAGAAGGTTTTTTACAATGGAACCGAACGAAATTTTACTCGCATTATCCTTATCACTTTTGGCAGGGCTTTTGCTTTCCCGTTTGGCAAAGCTCGCACAGCTCCCTGCCGTCACCGCATATTTAATCGCAGGGATCTTAATCGGTCCGTACGTGCTTGGTAAGCTCGACGTGAAGGGACTTGGCTTTACCTCTATTGCGGACGTACACAAGTTTGCGCTGATTAGTGAAGTCGCACTCGGCTTTATCGCCTTTTCTATCGGAAACGAGTTCCGCCTTTCGCAACTGAAAAAAATCGGTAAACAGGCAACGATTATCGGCATTTTGCAAGCGGTAATCACGACTATTATCGTAGATGCGGCATTGATCGGTTTGCACTTCGCTATGCCTGACAAGCTTCCTTTGCCTGCGGCAATCGTTCTCGGTGCTATCGCTTCGGCTACCGCCCCTGCGGCAACCCTTATGGTCGTAAAACAATATAAAGCGAAAGGCCCCGTCACCGACGTGCTTTTGCCCGTCGTGGCTTTGGACGACGCAGTCGGCTTAATCCTTTTCGCCGTATCCTTCGGGGTAGCAAAAGCTATCGAAATCGGCTCGATTAGTATGGTTTCCATCTTGGTCGAACCCTTACTCGAAATTGTATTCTCCGTCGGTCTTGGCGCATTGATGGGTTTCCTTTTCAGCCTTTGCGAACGATTCTTCCATTCTCGCTCCAAGCGTTTGGCTGTGTCCGTCGGGTTCGTTATCCTCACGATTGCGCTTGCAAACTTTGATTTCCATATCGGCAGTGCGCACGTCAAATTCTCGTCCTTGCTCGTTTGTATGATGCTCGGCACAATCTTTTGCAACGTGTGTGATTTCTCCGAAGAACTTATGGATAGAGTCGATCGTTGGACTGCCCCCCTTTTCGTGCTCTTCTTCGTATTTAGCGGCGCAGAGCTTCGCCTTGGCGTATTCTCCGATTGGATGATTGTCTTGGTCGGCGTTGTGTATATCCTCGCACGCTCGATCGGGAAATACAGCGGTGCAGCGGCAAGCTCTCGTCTTGCAAAATGCGATAGCAACATCGTCAAATATCTTGGCATCACCCTTTTGCCCCAAGCAGGCGTAGCGCTCGGCATGGCAAATATGGCGATGGGTGCCGTAGAGCTTGGCACGCAAGGCATTTTGATTGCGAACATCACTCTATTTGCCGTACTCATCTATGAAATCTTTGGACCAATGCTCACAAAGATTGCGCTTACGAAAGCAGGCGAAATCAATCCCGAAGGGAAGACGAGCGCTCGTCACGAGCACGCCAAGAAAATGGCGAAAAAGAAAGCCGAGCAGCAATCGGCAGAATAACTACTTTTTCTTAAAAACATTGAGGCAGGTATGTGTTCAACGCATACCTGCCCTTTTTATTTCAAAAATTCAAGCGCCGCATTCGCATACGTCGCCGCGCCGATACACAGCGCTTTTTCGTCAAATTTTACCCTTGGATGATGCAAGGGGTATTCATGCCCCTCTTCCTTTTTTCCTGCCGCAAGAGCCAACATCACGGATGGGATTTCTTGACTGATATACGCAAAATCTTCCGAGCCGCCGTTTCCTTCCTTGACGTCGCCTCCTAAATTGCGGCTATCGATTACCCATTCCTTCCCCAACAATTTCGCCGTTGCCGTTTCCACCATTTCCGCCAAATCGTCGTCGTTTTTCAAGGTGGGGCAGCCGCTTGGAAACTTTATTCTTGCGCTTGCCCGAAAGCACTTGCACACCCCTTTGACAATTTCCGCCATTCGTCTTTTCACCTGCGCACGCACTCGTTCGTCAAAGGCACGCAAAGTGCCGTAAAGTTTCGCCTCATCCGAAATGGCATTCCCCGTTTTTCCCGATTCCATTTTCCCCACCGTCAGGACGGCAGGATTCGCCACCGAAAGCTCTCTTGCGGATAGCTCTTGCAGGGAAATTAATACAAATGCGGCTACCATGGTCGCATCCACGCCGTTTTGCGGCGCAGAACCGTGACAAGCCTTCCCTTGAATCGCAATCTCAAAAAAATCGGCAGCAGGCGCACTAATTCCTCTTGCAACGATAAGCGTTCCCGTGGGAAAAGGAGTTGCCGTCAACACGTGCAGCATCATCGCTCCGTCGATTTTTTTCTTGGATATTTCTTCCGTAGAAAGCGCGTCTTTTGCCCCTTCCAAACTCTCTTCCGCCGCTTGAAAAAGCAGTTTCACTTCCCCTTTTAATTCTTTTTCCTGCGCCTTTAAGAGCTTTGCCGCACCAAGCAGCATTGTTGCATGCAAATCGTGTCCACATGCGTGCATATTCCCATTCTTACAAGCAAACGCCTCGCCCGTTCTTTCTTGTATGGGCAGTCCGTCCATATCCGCACGCAGTAAAAAACAGCGTTTCCCTTGTCCTACCGCCGCCAAAATACTTCCTTTGCCTATGATTTTGGGAAAATATCCATACTCTTGGAGTTTGTCAAGAATATAGGCACGGGTTTGCTCCAAAGCGAATCCCACTTCCGCGCGAGCATGCAAATCCCGACGAATAGAAATTAATTCGTCCTGCATTTCCTTTGCAGTATCTAATATCTTTTCCATATTCGCAGTATGCGCAATCGAGCAAAAAATAACGCCCCGAAAGCCAAAGCTTTCGGGGCGCATTCCATTCGTCAAGAATTAATAATTATCAAAGTTCAAAGTGTTGTATACCTTCGTGCCGTCCGCCAAACGAACTGCAAGACCACAACAACGCCAATAGTTTTTGTCGTCCCAATTGCAAGCCGCAATTTCCATCGTAATTTGTTGCCCTGCAAACTCTTGCAACCAAGCATATTGCGCTGCGCCAGAACAATAGAATTGGAGTTTCGTCCCATCATCGGCGATGAAATTGAGGTTCGTATAATATGCCGTAGATTCTACTTGCACCGTACCGCTAATTACAAATACCGTCGTGGAATAGTCCACCGTCTTATCCAACGCATAGAATTCCGCACCCGTTGCTTCTACGAATTTTTCCGTAGAGTATTCGTGTTGACCATAATAGTTTTCCAAGATTTCCGCGTTTACGATACACGTTTGACCGGCATAAGCCGCCGCATCGTCTTTTACGTGGCGTTCTCTCATACCCTTCAAAATGACTTCATGTCCCATTTCCAAATTTGCAAATTCTTCCGTCGAGTTTACAAGCACGGAAATCACGCTGCCGTCTTCCCCGAAGAGATAGAAACCATTCTTGTTGACAACGGAAGGCCCTACAATCCCCTTTACCGTCACGTCGGTATCAATTTCCGCGTTAATCGCTTCCGCTACGGTGATATAATCATATTCCGTCGCAGGCTTTTCATAGGAAATGGTGATCGTTTCTCGACATTCCACGCCGTTATACTTCGTCGTAATCGTCACTTGCGCTTCGCCTTGCACCTTGCAATGCATTACGGGCTTTCCATCGACCTCTTCAAAATATACCACGTTCGTATTGCTCGATTCGTAAGAAATGATCGCCCCCGTAAAGCCCAAAAGCTCGGAAGATACGCTGTTTTCAAGCGCCAATGCAGGGTCGCCAGCGTACGTAATCTTTCCGTCCACTTGACCTTGGAATTGCGTAAGAGCATGGTAGTCCATAACAAATCTCGCCGCATTCGCCGTATCAAATTGATAGCCCTCGTCCATTACTGCAATCGGCATCAAACGATAGAAGCAAGCCGTATCCGAGCTTTTTGCGTTGTGCGCCGCAAGATATACCGTGCAAATTTTACCGTCAAATTCTCTAAGCCAAGTGAAATCGTTGCCGTTGCATTGCGAGTACGCATAAATCCCCGTCGTGCCATCCAAATCATAGAAATAGAAATTGGTAAAGCCACTGCCCGGTTTTTCTTGCACGAGCGCGTTCACCTTATAGATTTGCGTGGTAATGTTGTCCGCAACCGAATGCTCTACAACCTCTCTAACCGTACTTTCCTCTATCCAAGCCTTATCAAACTCGGTGTTGCCGTTATCAATGGAAACAAGGGTGACGCTTGTAAGCTGATTGCAACCCGTATAGCCGTGTTTTTCCGCATGGGACTGCTCGCTTTCCAAAATCCACCAATCCTTTTCTGCAAGAATGGTGACCGTATTCCCCACGCTGACTCTACCTGCTAAATCGCCGTCGTAAACGTAAATAGACGAGGTTTCATCCACGAGATATACGCCGCTCGGTTTCATACCGTTTGCATACGTAATGTTTGCCACGACGCCGTCCACCTTAATAAGCGCACCATCCTCTTTTTCACGAGCCTGCGCAATACTCATTTCCGTATAACCGTTTTCGTCTACGTTGCCTACGTTCGATTTGAAATCAATCAAAATAGCTTTTTTGACTTCTTTTGTGCCCGTATCTTGATGGTTTTGCAAAATACAAGAAAGCAACACTTCATCGCCCTTGTAGGGTTTTTTTGCCATATCCTTATAGCCATCGGTATTATAAACGGAAATTGAACCCGTTTCGTCCTCGATGACCATTGCGCCGTATTCAGGATTCGTCACCGAAACTACAATACCACGGATATAATAGCTTTCCGTTGTCACGTTGCCCGGTTCGCCGCAAAGCTCCAACGCCTGTGCAATCGTAATCGTTTCGTATTCCGCCCAAGAATCCTGCTCGGGTACGTCTGCGCTATCTTCCACACTCGTATCCGAATCAGATTTCAAATATTTATCCGCAAGATCGCAGGAAGCAAGTGCGCCCAACGATAAGGACGCAAGGAACAAGGAAATAAGTACTTTTAATTTTTTCATAGAACACCTCGTTCTTTTTTGTTTGAAAATATTATAAATCATTTGACAAAAAATGTAAAATAAATGCCACTATAAAATAAAAATTTTTTATATAAAATATAAAAAAGAGAACATTTCATCCGTCCTCTTTTTTTCGTTTAAGCCAATTTTTCTACGATGTCGCGCGCAACGTGTACGCCGCTTGCCGACGCGTGAGAAAGGGAATGGGTGATACCGCTCCCGTCACCGATGATATACAAGCCCTCGTAGCGGCATTGCAAATGTTCGTCTACCGCCACTTCCATATTATAGAACTTGACTTCTACGCCGTACAAAAGGGTGTCCTCATTCGCCGTACCGGGCGCAATTTTATCAAGCGCGTAAATCATCTCGATAATCCCGTCCAAAAGGCGCTTGGGCAATACCAAGCTCAAATCCCCGGGCGTTGCGCTCATCGTCGGTACGGTAAAAGATTCTTCAATTCTCGAAGGCGTACTTCTTCTGCCGCGAATCAAGTCCCCAAAGCGTTGCACGATTACCCCGCCGCCGAGCATATTGCTCAATCTTGCAATCGACTCGCCATAGCCGTTGGAATCACGGAAGGGCTCGGAGAAATGCTTTGCAACGAGCAAGGCAAAGTTCGTATTGTTCGTTTGCTTTGCAGGGTCTTCGTAGCTATGCCCGTTTACCGTCACGATACCGTTCGTGTTTTCGCTAACCACCGCCCCCTTGGGATTCATACAGAAGGTACGCACTTTATCGCCGTACTTTTCCGTGCGGTAACCAATCTTGCTTTCATACAGCTCGTTGGTAAGGTGCGAGAAAATCTCCGCAGGCAATTCCACGCGCACGCCGATATCCACACGATTGGATTTCGTCGGGATTCTAAGCTTTTTGCAAACTCGCTCCATCCACTTGCTTCCGCTTCTGCCAACGGATACGATACACTTCTTGCACGCGTACACGGTACCCCCGTTTTCGATTTCATAGCCACCGTCTACGACCTT
>JAZORL010000014.1:0-11118 GCA_045656625.1 Candidatus Scatosoma sp.
AGGTTCGAAAAAACTACCAAGAAAAGCCCTTGTGGGTGTCCCGAACCATACGCGCTACCAGCTGCGCTACGCCTCGATTTTTCAGTTTTTTATCTATTTTCGTAAGTGGTCAAACATGTGGTCAAGCCACTTATTTCGAACATTTTTTAGAAAAGTGTACTGCCCAAATTGTCAGTGTTGTCAAGGGGTTCAGAGGTTCGAAAAAAACTACCAAGAAAAGCCCTTGTGGGTGTCCCGAATGTGATGCGCTACCAACTATGTTACATCTTGATTCATCGAACGAATTACATTATAGCAAATCCCTTTTCAAATGTCAAACCTTTTTCAAGGGGCAAATCATATTTTTTTCTTGCCCCACAGCCTAAATTTATAAAGCTTATTTCGTTTTTGTTATTTTTTCCGCTTTTTTGAATTAGCTCTTGCTTTTTGCGTCCGCTTATGCTATATTAATTAAAAACAAAAGGGGTGGGTTATGCGAAAAATTGCTTTATGGTTGTCAATTCTCTCTTTAAGCGCATGTTTTTGCGGCTGTTCATCGAGCTCCAAGACTGGCGCGGGAAGTGGAAACAAGGAGATTGAGTAAGTGGCGGATTTTACGAAATACGATTTAGACGTGTACATGAAACCGATTTGGTCGGGTGAAATCGTTTATAACGAAACGGTGATGCTTGTAGGGAGAGGGGACTACGCCCCCTTGCTTTACCCTGCAACGGAAATTCTTTCCGTGCGTTCGTTTGACTTGCAAAAAGAATACGTGTGCGGCGTGGATTATGAATACGACGAAGAGCTTGGCGCAATCATTCGTGGCTCCGATTCGATACCGCATATTCCGACACAAATATATTATCCTTCGCAAGCAATTGAAGGGGGGACTTTCCCTTGTACGGCGGAGGGAAGGGCGTATATTAAATTTGCGGAAGGCTCGTATTTTTCATCAAAGCAACTCGCAATTACCTACCGACATGGGGGGCAGGTATGCGTTGAAAAGCCAAATTGTCAAAAAGAAGCCTTTTCGGCTACCCTCGAAAAGCTGCAAAATAACGAGCCTGTAAAAATCCTTTTTTACGGGGATTCTATTACGGTTGGGGCGAATTCAAGCGGCTTTGTGGACTATGCTCCGCATGCGGATACGTGGCCGCAAATGGTGTTTAATAGTTTGGTGAAGAAATACGGTGCGACAAACGCCGAATACGTCAATACGGCGGTGGGCGGTTGGACCAGCCAAAACGGCATTGATCATTTGCAGGAAAAGGTGCTTGCGCATAATGCGGACGCGGTCTTTATTGGGTTTGGTATGAATGATGCGAGTCTGTCGCCGAGTACGCACGCATGGCAAATGAAAAAGATGATTGATTCTATCAAAGAAAGCAATCCAAACGTGGAAATTTGTTTAATTTCTACGATGCTGCCAAACCAGGAAGTGGAAGGCTTTTATAGGCAACAATACGCTTTTGAGGCGGAGTATGAAAAGTTGATTGCACAATACCACGAGAAGGGGGATACGCAGATTTGTCTTGCCCCTGTGACGACGATGCATAAAGCGATTTTGGAAAAGAAACGCTACTACGATATGACGGGCAATAACGTCAACCACCCCAACGATTTCATGGCGAGAGTGTATGCGCAAACGGTCTTTCAAACGGTGTGCGGCTACGAAGATTAAACAAGCAAAAATTTGGCAAAAACGTCCCTTCTGGGGCGTTTTTTTGCGTTTGGAAATATTTTCTCTATATTCTTTGAAAAAATTATATAGTACCTATATAATATCACGAAAAAAATCTTGACATATGCGTGAAAAAAGTGTAAAATGATATAGTATGGAAAAGTAGGGGACTTTTTAGAAGAAAAAGCAAACTGCTTAACAAACGTTGATAAACATTAAGAAGAGCTAATTAGGCTCGGGAGGCTATATGAAGAAAACGACAAAGCGTATTCTTTGCGGAGCACTTTCCGCAATGATGCTGTCCACGGTCGCGATTGAAGGCGCATTGCGTTGGAAGGATGCGGACGGATCTGTGTTGGGCTCGACTGCGGCAAGTGCCGCGGACGTGACGTTTAAAAACGTGACGGGGCAATACGACACGTCCAAGCTTCGTGAGGAAAATTTCAATTCCAACGTAATCAAGAACGAAGACGTTGCGCCTAAGTATGAAACGCGTACCGTTATGGTCACGTTGGACGGCAAACCTTTGATCAAGCGTGCGGAAGGGGACGTCACCGAATACATAGATTCGTGGTCGGGCGATCTCGCTGTTGCGGAAATTTTCGACGAACAAGACGCATTCTTGAAGAAACTCAAAAAGACGGGGATTCCCTATTCCTTGGAACACCGTTATAACACCGTATTGAACGCAGTCGCTATTGAAATCGATACGAAGTACGTTTCCGACATTAAGAAGATGTCGGGCGTGGACAGCGTTGTAATTACGACGGCTTATTCGGCACCCAAAACGGCGCCGATCACGTCGGGCGGCGTCACGTTCAACACTACACAGGTGTATGATACGGGTATTTACGATTCGTCCAAGTACGTAGAAAAATACGGCTCGGAAATGGTCGTTGCAGTACTCGATACTGGTTTGGACTACACCCATGCGGCATTCCAAGATTTTAAGACGGAAGGCGTGAAGTATGCTTGGTCGGAAGAATACGTTGCGCAAATGCTCGCTTCGAAAAACTTGGTGGCGGAAGATAGATCGGGTGCGTTGTCGGTAGGCGACGTATTCATGAGCAATAAAGTGCCTTTCGCATACGACTATGCGGACGACGATCCCGACGTATATCCTTCCTATTCGAACCACGGTACGCACGTTGCTGGTATTATCGGCGGTTATGACGAAGGCGGCTACACCGACGCGGACGGTAATCATATCGACATTCCCTTCGAAGGGGTTGTGCCCGATTGCCAACTCGTGATTTGTAAAGTATTCACGGACGATTTGGACGATCCTGATATTGGCGGCGCAGTTGCGCCGGATATCGTTGCGGCGCTTGAAGACTGCGTAAAGCTCGGCGTTGACGTTATCAACATGTCGCTGGGTACTTCCTGCGGCTTCACGACGACGAACGACGGCGACGACGAAGGGGAAATGCTCAATAGCGTATACGAGAGTATCCAAGCAAAGGGTATCAGCTTGATATGCGCGGCGAGCAATGATTATAGTGCGGGCTACGGCGGCGTTTACGGTACGAACCTTGCAACCAATCCCGATTCGGGTACGGTAGGTTCGCCTTCCACCTTTGCGGCATCTCTCTCCGTTGCAAGTATTAACGGTCAGCAGGCTCCTTACGTAAAAGCAAATCCTGGCGATCCCAACCGTGAATCGATTGTCTTCTACGAAGAATCTCGCGACATCGACGGCAACCCGTATGATTTCGTGAACGATATGTATAAGCTTTATGGCAAGACGACGTTTGAATACGTACTCGTGCCTGGTATCGGTGACTCGACGGACTACACCTCGGCGGTAAAACGCTTGTTTAAGGACGCGAACGGCAACAGCTTGAACAGAATCGCAGTCGTAAAACGTGGCGACGCTACCTTCCAAAAGAAAGTAGAAGTTGCTATGGCGATGGGTGCGGCTGGTATTATCATCTACAACAACGTTGCGGGTGTTATCCGTATGAACCTCGGGGAAATTGAAAACCCGATTCCTGCGGTATCCATCACGATGAACGCAGGCGCGGCGTTGGCGCAGGTGCAAAACTATTCGAAGGACGAGCTTGCGGCAGGCAAGATCAACCGTGTGGGTACGATTGAACTTTCCGCAGCTTACACGGCAGGTCCTTTCATGAGTGAATTCTCCTCTTGGGGTCCTACGCACGATTTGAAATTGAAGCCGGAAATCACGGCGCACGGTGGGGAAATTACTTCTGCCGTACCCGGCGGTTATGGCGAACAAAGCGGTACGTCGATGGCTTCGCCGAACATGGCAGGTTTCATGGCGCTTGTCCGTAGCTATATTGAAAAAGAATTGGGGGTTACGAACCCCGTAGAAGTCAACCGTCTTGCGATGCAGCTTACGATGAGTACGGCAGGTACGGTATACGATCAGGACGGCTTGCCTTACTCGCCGAGAAAGCAGGGTGCGGGCGTAGCGAGAATGGAAAACGTTATCGACTACACGCAAGCATACTTGTGGACGGACGTAGCAAGAAACGACTATCGTCCGAAGATTGAAGTATTCGACAATACGGAAGGGGTTTATGAACTCAACTTCAACGTGACGAATTTCAGCAAGACGGACGATTTGACCTTTAAGCCTACCCACTTGGCTATGACGGAAACCCTTTCCCGTGATAAGTTGACGGTAGCAGAACAGGCGCGCATGCTCGATAGAGCGCAAACGTCCTGGAAGGTAAACGATAAGAAATTGGAAAGCGGTGAAAAGATCACCGTTGGCGCAGGTCAATCCGTAAGCATTAGCGTGACGCTTATCCTTGACCAAACGGAAAAAGATTACATCACGGAAAGCTTCAAAAACGGTATGTACGTAGAAGGTTTCTTGCAGCTTATTTCCGAAACGGCAGGGCAATGCGATTTGAGCATTCCTTTCCTTGGTTTCTATGGCGATTGGGACGAAGCGCCCATGCTCGACTACACGGCGTTTGAGGTTGCGGCTGACGCACAAAACGACGCGGTTATCGAAGAAAAGAAAAAGAAAGCAAGCGTATGGGAAACCCTTCCTTACACCTCTTACTATAACGAAAAATATATCTTGCCCATGGGCGGCTACACCTATCTCCTTGCAGAAGACGACGAACCTATGTACGTAAACGAAGAGCATTGTGCGGTATCTCGTTATAATGACTACTACGGCGAAGGGAATTCGGAAAACTACCTGACGTCCACGCAAATCAAAGCGGTGTATGCAGGTTTGCTCCGCAATGCGCGTGTAGTAAGATATAGTATGTACAACGTAGACACGGGTGAAATGATTATCCAAGATAAGATTATCAACCGTATCGGTAAGGCATATTCGGGCGGCGGCAGCGCAGTACCTGCGAACGTCGAGCTGGAAATCAGTCCCGAAGCGGCAGGGCTTGTTGCAAACGGTAAGTACCGCATTGATTTAGAGTTCTTCAAGGATACTCCTGCGGCAGGGGAAAGAGCAAGTGAAGAAAACACCTACTCCTTCTCGTACACGGTAGACTATGAAGCGCCCATCCTCGATGACGTGCGCGTACGTTATTATAATTATAAAGATGGCAACGTGGAAAAACAGCGTATCTATTTGGATATCGACGTATTCGATAACCACTACGCGCAAGCATTGATGCTTTGCTATCCTATTACCGATTCCGAAGGGCAAGTCAGCTTGATGTTGGCGACGGAATATCCCACGCCCATTCGTAATGCGAATAAGAACGGCACGACGACCGTTTCGATCGAAGTGACGGATATCTATGAAAAACACGGCGGTCAGCTTTACGTGCAGATCGACGACTATGCAATCAATAGCTGTTTGTATCAGCTCGATATTAACAAGGCGAACGCAAGCGTACTCCCCGAAGGCGGCGCATTCACCCTCGAAGAAGGCTGTGATAACGTAACGCTTGGTATCTATGAAACGCGTAAGATTGGCTTGACGTATGATGATTCTTTCACGGCGGCAGATCCTTCGAACTTCCTTTGGACGTCGATGAATCCTGGTATTGCGAACGTGAAGAATGGCGAAATCGTTGGTTTGAGCGCTGGTACGACGGAAATTGCGGTGAGCAACCGCAAGGGCGGCACGAAGAATATTCAAGTCACCGTCACGGAAGACGTCAATACCGCACTTCCTAACGTACCGATGATTTCCTTCGGTTTGATTAAGACGGACACCGAATCTCTTGAAAAAGCGGAAGGGGTGGTTGCGGTCAACGCTGGTAAGGAATTTGCCTTGACGGTTGAAACGGATCCTTGGTATCATCCAATGAAGAATCTCCGCATCGTTTGGAAGAGCTTGAATGAAGAGGTTGCGACGGTAGACCAAAACGGCAACGTACACACCCTTCGCGATGGTTCGGCGGCAATTTCCGCAACGGTGGAAAGAAAGGTTGTCAGCGGCGGCGTAGAAAAGTGGGAAACGACCCTTTACTCGGCAAACGTGACGTTGAGAGTCCAAGACGAATTCCGCGTTGCAAACTTCACGCTCCAAGATTATAACGGCGTGGGCGGAGTCGTCAAGATTCCTACCGATTTGAATATTATGTATATCGGTGACGAAGCCTTTAAGGATAACGACAACATCACGAAGATTATCATTCCTGCGTCCGTTGTTCAAATCAATCCTCGTGCGTTTATGAACTGTACGGCACTTGAAGAAGTACATTTCGTATCCGAGGACCATCGTCAAGACGAAAACGGCAACGATATCGATTACGGTGTGGACGAAAACGGCGAAAAGATTGTGATCGACTGGTCGGATTTGAGTCTTATTTACGAGCAAGCGTTCTATAACTGCCCGAATTTGAGATTGGTCGACCTTTCCAACGTTAAGACGATTACGGTAGACTATTTGAGCTTTGCGGAATGTCCCAAGCTTGAAACGGTCGTAGATATGGCAAGCATCGGTACGATGCATCACCAAGCCTTCATGAATGCAGCGTTCAAGAGTGTAGACCTTACGGGCTTGCACATGAGCGGACAATACGTGTTCCAAGGCTGTGACCAAATTACGGAAATTAAGACGGGTAAGTTTACGGCAATTGGCGATTATATGTTCGCAGGCTGCTCGGCGCTTACCGAAGTGGTAATTAAAACGCCGAAAGTTGGCGTAGGCGCGTTCTCGGGTTGTGAAAACTTGACGAGCGTCACCTTCGACGACGGCGTAGTGGCAGGCAGCAAGGGTGCGTTGAACTTCGATATCGGCGCAAGAGCCTTTGAAAACTGCGGTAAGAACGCAAAGGTTGCATTGAGCGTAGATTTCGGCGACGAAATCATTCGTTCGATTGGCAATAGAGCGTTTGCCGGTACGAACATTAAAGAACTCGACTTCTCGCAAATGAAGGGCTTGAAGAGTCTTGGTTCGGACGTCTTTGCAAGTGTTGCAAGCATCGATGAAATCGTGATTGGCGACGGCGTTGATTTGGAAGCAATTCAAGTGAACGGCGCACCGTTTAGCGGTAAGACGATCAAGGTGGCAAGCGGCTCTGCGTTGTACGTAGAAGAAAACGGCGTAATCTATAACGCAAATAAGACGAAGATTCTCTTTGTCAATGAATCGGTGACGGGTAAGTATACAATGCCCGCAACGGTGGCGGGGATTGCAGATTACGCATTTGCAAACAGCGCAATTACCGAAATTGTGATGAGCGCAAGCTTGACGAATATCGGCAGCTACGCATTCTTCAATGCGAAGGTGGAAACGGTAGATTTCAACGGCGCTCCTTTGAGCGAAATCGGAGTAGGCGCGTTCTATGGCTCAATGGTTAGAGACATTGTATTGCCCAATAGCGTGGAAAGAGTAAACAATTACGCATTTGCGGAATCGGCTATCCACACGTTTACGGCAAACGGCTTGAAAGAGCTTGGCAACGGCGTATTTGAAAACTGTATTGTAATGCAAAATATCACGCTTGCCGATGGTATTGAAAGAATGGGCAACAACACGTTTGCTGGTTGTATCAACTTGAAGAAGGTTGAGCTTCCTTCCGTGAAGAGCCTCGGCAGATACACCTTCCGCGGTGCAACGCAGCTTGAAGAAGTAAGCTTCGGCGCAAATGCAACGACGACGGGTACGTATACCTTTACGGGTTCGTCGGTTGGAACGGTTGTATTCAAGGGTGAGCAAATCACGGAAATTGGCGCAGGTACGTTTAGCCAAGTTTCTCGCGTGACGATTAAGGGTATGCACGAAGGTCAGCTTATCAATGGTTTGCCTTCGAGTGTGAACTCGATTGGGGCGTATGCGTTTAACGGCGTACGTATCCGTGATTTGAAGGGACTTGACCAAATCGAATATTTCGGCGATTACTCCTTCTATAACACCGGCTTAACCGTTTTGAATTTAGCGAGTGCGCTCTATATTGGCGAAATGGCGTTCGCAACGCAAAACGGCAATGCATCTTATACGAGCATTTCTATGCCGAACGTAATTAGCATTGGAAACTATGCCTTCTTGAACGGTATGGAAGAGGAAGTAATCATTCCTGCAAGTGCAGAACGTATTGGTGAAGGCGCGTTTGCATCGAGTGCAAACCTGACGAACTTTACGGTAGACGGCGGCGACAAGTTCTTCGTTAGTGAAGACGGCGTGCTTTATCGTTATTTGGATAAAGCGGCGAAGAAATACGAGCTTGCGGCATATCCTACGGCATTGAACGCGCAAGGCGAGGCTGGCGCAAGAGAATATACGATTTTGGAAGGCACGGTTCGCGTGCAGGCGTATGCGTTCTATCAAGTAAACAGCGGTGTGATTAATAAGGTAGTCCTTCCTTATAGTGTGAAATCGATTGGCGATAGCGCATTCTATCAAAGCGGGATTACACACTACACCTTTGAAAGTATTATCGCTCCCGTTTTGGAGACGGTGTACCGCTCCGAAATCGAAACGGCAATTGAAGAAAGCTCGACGATTGCGTACTATAAAGGGTATTATTACTCCAACTTTGAAAACCTTATCTACTATTATAGTGACTACGTGCGTGAAGCAAGCCCGCTTTCCATGAGTTATCCTTCGAATGGTAAGGGCTACGACAACCATATTTACAAGCTTTATTTCGGCGAAAGAAAGCAGCTTGGTATTTATATGGAAGACTTGACTCGTGAAATCATTGCAAACATTCAAGCGTTTGAAGATATGATTCCGGAAATCCTTTCGTGGACGGAAAACGTGACGGAAGAAAACAAGGCGAAATTGATTGCTTTGGCGGAAGAAGTGAAGAAGACGCGTTCGAATTACAATACGGTGAAGACGAACGTTGCACAATCCGTCTACATCACGGAAGAGCTTTCCAACGCGCTTATGGACGTGGAATTGAAGGTTCGTGAAGCAAAAGCGGCTTACGGTATTGTGACGCAACTTCGTAGCTTGCAAATTTCCGATGGTTCGACGCATAGAAGAAACTACGTTGTGGGTGAATTCTTCGATATTACGGGCTTGGAAATCGTGCTTGTATATGAAGACTATTCGACGGAGCTTGTTGGCGAGGACGAAATTACGTTGCTTACGACGACGGCACTCACAATTAGAACGAAATACGTAGAAGTAGAATGTCGCGGCAAAAAGACGCCCGTTCCCATCACCGTAACAGAAGTGAAGGTGGACGTGGAAGATTCCGACAAGAAAGAACCTACGGATTCCGTAGTTCCTGAAACTTCCGAAAAGAAGGAAGATAAGGGCGGCTGCGGTAGTGTTGTTAGCGGTGCGACGTTGAGTGTAATTACGCTTGCAACGGCTTGCGTGGCAGTGTTTGGCAAAAAGAAAAAGGCAGATAAAGCCGATTTCGAAGAATAATCGTAAAAAGGAGAACGAACTATGGAAGAAAAAATGGTTCCCGTGGAAGAATCCGTAACTCCCGATGAAGAAACGGTTGAAACGCCCGTAGAAGAAACGGCGGCAGAAGACGTGACGAAAGTGGAAGTTTCTTGCTGTAAATGCGGCGTTACATTAAAAATTAAGATGGGTACGGAACTTTGTATGTGTCCGAAATGCGGAGAAATCTTCAAGGTAAAAGCAACGGTAAGACGTGTGAAAGACGTTTCCCCCAAACAAATCACGAAGGCGTACGTGAAAGTGGATAAAGGCGAAAAAGGCAAATATATTGCCAAGGTCTTGCAATAATTCAAGCAAAGCTTGCGGGGCGATGAAAAATCGCCCCGCAAGAGAAAAATGAAAAAAGATAGGAGAATGGATATGGCAAAGAAGCAAATCGAAACGGCGGAAGTAGTCGTTCAAGAATTCATGGTAAAATGCTGCGGTTGCGGTGCGAGCTTGAAAGTAAAAGAAAACGGTTCTGTGTATACGTGCCCGAAGTGTAATCAAGTTTTCCAATTGCGTAGAACGGAAAAATTGGTGAAGAGCCTCTATAACGGTCCCATTAGCGAGGCATACGTTTCTGTTATGGAAGATCAAAAGGGCAATATTTTGATCGAAAAGGAAGTAAAAGAAAACTAATTTTTCTATTTTTTAGCGACTTTTACAAAAAGAACGCGAGGGGTTTCCCACGCGCGCCTTTTCTTTGCGCTAAAACTGCTTAAAACGAGCAAAACGAGCCGACCTTGATTCTTTATCAAGGTCGGCTCAATTCGTTGAAATTTGGCGTTTATTAAGCTATTTTACAAAGTGATTATCCTCAATCCTTTTTTACCGTTCTAATGCGCCGTTTAATACGGGTGTTGTACGCATATAGCTTTACTATACAATAACCGCGCCGTAGAAGATTCTACGGCGCGGTTTGCGCTTTGCATTACGTTGTAGGTTTACGCTTCCACGATTTCGTTGCCCAGCGTAATGGTGACGTTTGCGGAATCTGCATAGTCGAGCGTTGCGCTGTACTTCTTGCCCGTTGCGATTTCGCAAAGTTCAAGAGTCGCTGTGCGGTTGGCGTTATACGCTTTGATGAGATAGGTGTATACCGCTTCCCCATCAAGAAGAAGGTTGCCAGGCGTAGCCGATGCCGTAGAGTTAATGGGATCTTTATAGCCTCCGTCGAAGACGTAGGTCTTGCCATTCATCTTTGCTTCGGTGAGGTAAAGTCCGTCGGTTTCCGTTCTCAAAATGGCTCTATCGCCGTTTACAAATGCCGTGCTCGCCTCTAAATCATCCGTAAAGACAATCTTGTAATAGGTGGTTTTACCTGCACCGTCGGGTTCCTGCGCCCACATAATGATGCCGGTTTCTTTGATCGTGTAGTAATAGTTCGTTTCATTTACTGCCGTAGGAGAGGTGCTGGTAAGCTTTGCAATACCTTGTGCATAGGGGCTTGTAATACCATCGAAGGAAAGGGTGACAATTCTACCATTTCTATTCGTGTTATAAACCCAAGTACCGAACAACTCGTCTGCCTTTGCACAAACTTGATAACCGCTAAAGCCGTCAGGAGTTTGCGAGAGGAGCATAGGGCTTCCTTCCAAATCATTGCGGATGTACAAGTAGTAATCGTAAGGATTATTGCCTTCTTTGTATTGGA
>JAZORL010000015.1:0-12459 GCA_045656625.1 Candidatus Scatosoma sp.
ATGCGAAAATTGTGATAAATAGCGAAAAGGTATCGGGCGTGTACGCGATGAAAGAGAAATTCGCCGTGGCAACGCAACAAGGGGGGATGTACGTAAGCAAGAGTGTAATCCTTGCCTGCGGCGTGGAATCGGTCAAGCAAATTGAGGGAGAAGATACCTATTTAGGGCGTGGCGTGAGTGCCTGCGCGACCTGCGACGGATTCTTGTATAAAGGCAAAACGATTGCCGTATTTTGCACGAGCAAACGCTTGGAGCATGAAATAGGCTATCTTGCCGATATTGCAGCGAAGGTGTATTTGATTCCAATGTATAAGGGAGTGGAAATCGCGCGTGAAAACGTGGAGATTATCCGCAAAATGCCCACAAAAATCGACGGGGGGCAACGTGTGGAGCGAGTATGCTTTGGGCAAGATGAGATTGCGATTGACGGAATGTTTATCTTGCGTGAATGCACGTCGCCTGCGATTTTGGTCGGCGGCTTGGAAATGCAGGGCGGACACGTCAAGGTGGATCGGGATATGTCGACAAATCTCAAAGGCTGCTATGCGGCAGGGGATTGCACGGGCAGACCGTATCAGTATGCAAAGGCTGTCGGCGAAGGGAACGTAGCGGCGCATTCGGTGAGTGAATTTTTGAAATGAGCGTACCGTGTACGCATTGAAATCTTAAAAGGAGGCGAAAAATGGGGAAAAAAGACCGTGTGATTTTGCATTCGGACTTGAATAATTTTTTTGCGTCCGTAGAGATTGCGCTCAACCCTAAGCTTGGCGGAAAACCGCTGATTGTGTGCGGCGATCCCAAAGAACGGCGAGGGGTTGTTTTGGCGAAGAACGAGGAAGCCAAAAGGCTGGGTATTAAAACGGCGGAAACGGTGTATTCGGCGCTCAAAAAATGCCCCGACGTACAAATGGTGCGTGCGCACCATACGGAATACGTGAAATTTTCTAAAAAGGTCGTCGAGATTTACAGCCGTTTTACCGACCAAATCGAAGAATGCAGCATTGACGAATGCGCACTCGATATGACGGAAAGCACCTTTTTATTTGGCAATGGTTTTGAAATTGCCGAAAAAATCCGAAAGACGGTGAAGGAAGAATTGGGGCTTACCGTGTCGGTGGGGGTGAGCTTTAATAAGGTGTTTGCCAAGCTCGCATCCGAGCTGAAAAAGCCCGACGCCGTCACGGAAATCACACGAGAGAATTATCAAAAAGTCGTGTGGAGCTTGCCTGTAAACGAACTCCTATTCGTTGGGCATTCAACGGAAGAAACGTTGCATAAGTTAGGGATAAAAACGATCGGCGATTTGGCGCACGCCGACGAGGAAATGATTAGCCGTTTTTTAGGCAAACGAGGCAGGCAGCTGCGGATTTACGCCCGTGGCGAGGACGAAGAACCCGTCAAAGCGGTCAAGGAAAAAACGGATTTGAAGTCCATTGGCAATTCCATGACCTTGCCGCAAAATATTTTCCGTTTCGACGACGTAAAGCGTTGGTTTTATGCGCTTGCGGAGAGTGTTTCCGCGCGGCTTAAAGCGGCGGACGTGGGCAAAGCGAATACGGTGCATATCGTTGTAAGGAACGAGAAATTGCAGGACACGACTTGTCAAATGAAGGTGCCGCCGACAACCCTTTGCGGCGATATCGCCAAAGCGGCGTACGAGCTATATTGTAAGCATTTTCCCGAAAGCACGCTGGTTAGAATGCTCGGTATCACCGTTTCGGGGTTTGATTATCATATCGAGCAAATGTCTTTGGACGCTTTGTTGGACGGCACGAGCGGTAGCTATGAAAAACGGGAGCGTGCCGAGAGCGCGATTGCGAAGATTCGGGAAAAGTACGGCTATGCGAGTATGCAGCGCGGCGTGGTGATGGAAGACGAGAAAGTAAGCGGCTTGGACATTCGTGGCAAAAAGGAAGAAACTACCACGAAATTGGATGGGGAATAAGGAATAAAAGAAAGAATATCCGCCGATACTATTTCTATCGGCGGAAGAAAAGAAAAACTTTCGACGTGAAAATAAAAGAAGGGGTGCGAAAAACGCAAGTTTTTCGCACCCCTTCGGTCGTTTTTTGGGATATGCTGAGATTCTTTGCTACGCTCAGAATGACAGTTTCGGTGCTCGCACGCTACGCTCAGAATGACAGAGGCGTGTTATTCGCCTGTATAGCCCCATACGACGGGACGTATTACGTTCCGCAACCGATAAAAAGCGTTGGCTATCGCCGAATGAGAAAAAACGCGAAGTTTTAAGCACGTAAGAATGAATACAATTTAAAGCCGTCAATAGGACGGCTTTTTCCACGTACAAAAGAATAGAAAAACGGGCCTTTCGGTAAAAAAAAGTCCGTTTTTTATGTTCTATGAAATTTTTTTTGAAACTTTTTTGTTGCAATCATTTGACAATTCAACAGTAAAAATAAAAACGCGCTCGCGTGTTTTGCACGCGAGCGCACTCATAAATGGTCAAAAAAAGGGAAGTTCCCCCGAAAATAAAAAAACTGCGCGATCCTTTGTCGCCGCAATTTACCGAAGCGGAAACGCCGCAGGTGACTCCTGTAAAGCTACCTTATGGCACACGCAAACATCCGCTTAGTGCTGCTACGTTCCCGTCCTGACACGGTTCACGGCATTACGTTGCATAAGACCTTACTATCAACATTCCTTACGGCGCGCAAACCTTCCATAAACTACGTCTAAAAAGGCGTTCAGCTCTGCTATAGCGGATTGCAGATTCAGGGTGCCGCTAACTCCCCACCTACGCGCAGCTTATTTATTATATAGCATTTCAAAAGAAATTGCAAGCTTTTTTACGTGTTTTCTGCGTGAAAGATTTTGTCAAATACCTGCGAACGGTTGACAAAAAAAGCGAAAAAGGGGTATAATACTTTTGTTGGGCATTAAAAAAAACTTTTTAATGCTCGTTTAAGGAGAAAAATATGTCGAATTGTTCGCACGATTGTTCGAGCTGCGGAAAAGACTGCTCGTCAAGAAAACAAGAAAGTATGCTCAAGGCGCCCCATAAGGCGTCGTCGATTAAGAAAGTGATTGGCGTTGTCAGCGGTAAAGGTGGGGTGGGAAAATCGCTCACCACTTCCCTGCTTGCGGCGTTTGCTCAAAAACAAGGGCTGTCTGTCGGGATTATGGACGCGGATATTACCGGTCCTTCCATTCCGAAAATGTTTGGCGTGAAAGACCGTATGACTGGGGATGAAAACGGAATTAACACCGTTCTTTCGCCGTCGGGGATGCAAATGGTTTCGATGAACCTGCTCTTGGACGAAGAAACCTCGCCCGTGATTTGGCGTGGTATGGTGATTTCGGGCACGGTGATGCAGTTTTGGACGGACGTGATTTGGAAGGATGTCGATTTGCTTTTTATCGATATGCCCCCGGGAACGGGTGACGTGCCGCTCACTGTTTTCCAAAGCATTCCCATTTCGGGGATTGTGATTGTATCGACCCCGCAGGACCTTGTGAAAATGGTCGTGGAAAAAGCGGTGAATATGGCGGCGATGATGAACGTACCTGTGCTTGGCTTGGTCGAGAATATGAGCTATCTTGCTTGCCCCGATTGTGGCAAAAAAATTGAGGTGTTCGGGCATAGCAAAGCAAAATCGATTGCGAGTGAATACGGGATTCCTGCGATTGCGCAAATGCCGCTCGATCCGAAGATTTCCACACTTGCGGACGAGGGGAGAATTGAGGATTATGACGGCTCTGCGCTTTCCGAAGTGTTTGCGCAAATCCAAAACGCGCCGACGAGAGAAATTTAAATTATACGGAAGATAACTATGGGATACGGAGAAAAGAAACGCAAGATCGAAAAGAAAGGAAAACTGATCAAGCGTATCTTGCTCGGTATCCTTTTAGTTTGTTTAATTGGCGTTTGCGTTTTTAGCCATTTCTATCCGCCCGAGTCTTGGAAATATTACGTTTCCAAACCCAACGTATCCAAGCGGAAAAGCGGTGACCTGCGCATTCACTTTTTGGACGTTGGGCAAGGGGATTCGACTTTGATTGAGTTTCCTGACGGAAAGGTGGCGCTTATCGACGGCGGAGAGGATAGCGGCTATGCGAGGCGTTCCATTTTGCGGACCCTTAACGCCTTAAAAATTAAGACGATTGATTATCTTATCGTCACACATACGGACGAGGACCATTGTGGTGCGTTGGAAGAGGTTTTGAAATATAAAAAGGTCGTCAACGCGTACCTGCCCGTCTCATTGCCCGTGCTGGGTAGTGTATATGCAGGCTTTTTTGCGGACGTAATCAAGGAAGCAAAATGCTATGATTCCGCGCGAAACGTGCAATTGACGAGTGCGGATAGCGAGTACGTTTTCACGTTCCTTCTTCCGAATGAATTTTCGGTTGAAGAGGGGTTTGGTAGCTCGGGAAACAGCGGATCGTCGATGCTGTGGCTGGATTACAAAGGCGTAAGCGCACTCTTTGCTGGCGACGCACCTGCAACGGCCTTTGAGGTATTGGTTGTGGACGAAGGGCTTGGATATTTGCAAGAATACGGCGTGACGCTCTCGTCTACGGAGATTTTGAAGGTGGCTCATCACGGCGCGAAGGACGGTACGACGGGCGCAATGCTTGCATATATGCACACGGAAACAGCGGTGATTTCCTGTGGGAAGAATAATTCTTACGGGCATCCAAACGGAGAGATTTTGGATTTATTATCGAATAACGGTGTGGAAACGTATCGCACCGACAAGCAGGAAAATATCTTGATTACGATACGTGAAAATGGACAATATTCTGTGTCTACTTATGCTAAATAAGACTACCGTGTACGCGTTGAAATGCTTGGATAAGGCGTTTTGAATTGCGGATAGGGGTCAAAAAACAGCGTAAAAAATGGATAATTTTGTATTTTTCAATACAATAACACACAATTTCACCCGATTTTCATTGTAATATTGGAGAAAGTTTGCTATAATAGTAGCATTAGAATGGAAAATCATGCGCTTATAGTGCAAAAGAGTAAAAACAGGCAACGGTAAGAAAATGACGGCAATTCAGTTTAAAAAAGTGTATTTTTCCTACGAGAGCGGGGATGAACACGGCAACGACGTGTTTGATACGCAGGCTTCGTTCGCATTGAACGGGGTCGATTTTTCCGTGGAAGAAGGGGAATTTGTCGCCGTTTTGGGGCATAATGGGAGTGGAAAATCCACCCTCGCACGCTTGACGAACGGGCTTTTGTCCCCCAAGGAAGGGAAAATTACCGTCTTTGATTTGGATACGGCGAACGATAAAAGCTTGTTCGATATTCGCCGTCAAGTGGGGATTGTCTTCCAAAACCCCGACAATCAAATGGTTGCCTCTATCGTAGAAGACGACGTTGCGTTTGGTCCTGAAAACGTGGGGATTCCGCGCAAGGAAATTGGGGAGCGGATTGAGTTTGCGCTCTCGGCGGTTGGTATGCAAGAATTCCGAAAAGCTACGCCGAATCGCTTGTCGGGCGGGCAAAAACAGCGCATTGCGATTGCAGGCGTTTTGGCGTTGAAACCGCGCGTAATGATTTTGGACGAGGCGACGGCGATGCTTGACCCCAAGGGCAGAAAGGAAGTTATGGACGTCGTTTTGCGCTTGAATAAGGAAGAAAATATCACCGTTATTTTGATTACTCATTTCCCCGAAGAAGCGATGCTCGCGGATAGAGCGGTCGTGATGAGTAAGGGACAAATCGTGATGGAAGGGAAACCTGCGGAAATCCTTTCTCGTGGCGATGAATTGAAAAAGTATGCGCTTACCGCGCCCCGCTCCGTGCGTATTTGCCGCACCTTAAAAGAGGGCGGTTTGCCAATCGAGGACGATACGACGGCGAACGGAATCGCAGCGCAAATTTGCGCAAGTATTTCGCCTTGCAAAATGCAAACGCAGGTGGCAGGTACGGATTTAACGACGGAGTCAGCAGGAGAAAAGGACGGCGTTGGGGAAGTGGTTTGTGAAAATCTTTCCTATGCGTATAACGCAAAATCGCCCTTTGCAACGCACGCCTTGAAGGGTGTAGACTTGGAAATTCACGCAGGGGAGTTTTTCGGGATTCTCGGGCATACGGGGAGTGGAAAATCCACCTTTGTGCAGCACCTGAACGCCCTGATTAAAACGCCGACTGCCGAGAAAAAATATAAGCCGAAAAAGTTAAAAAAGGGTGCGGCATTGCCGCCCCAAACGGTGCTGACGGTCAACGGTTTTGACTTGACGGACAAAACGACGGATTTTAAGGCGCTTCGCAGCAAGGTGGGAATGGTCTTCCAATACCCTGAATATCAGTTGTTCGCGGAAACGGTGTTTGACGACGTGGCGTTTGGTTTGAAGAATTTCCGTGAAGGAATGACGGAAGAAGAGGTCGAAACGGCGGTGCGCGAGGCGATTGAAACGGTGGGCTTGGATTATGCGACGGTGAAAAAGGCTTCGCCGTTCGAGCTTTCGGGTGGACAAAAACGCCGTGTGGCGATCGCTGGGGTGATTGTGACAAAGCCGGAAATTTTGATTTTAGACGAGCCTGCGGCAGGGCTCGATCCGCTTGGTAAAGAAGAGATTATGGCGCTTTTGCATAAGATTCACGCCGATTGGTGCAAGACGGTGATTATCGTTTCGCACGATATGGACGAGATTGCGGAAAACTGTACGCGCGCGGCAATCTTCTCGGAAGGGAAGGTGGTAGCGGTGGACGCTCCTCGTAGGCTTTTCTCGGACGTGGAAAAAATGTATGCTTTGGGTTTAGACGTACCCTTCACGGCGCAAATTGCGGATAAAATGCGTAAAAACGGTGTGGAAATCGAGTGTGATTATACGGTGGAGGATTTTACTCAAAAAACCTTGCTTTTGGCAAAAATGCAGGGGGCGTGTACGCGTTTAACCACGGAAGGAGGGCAGGAAAATGCGTGACGTTGCGTTTGGGCAGTACTATCCTTCTAATTCCTTCGTGCATAAGTGTTCGCCGCTGATTAAGATTGTCTTTTTGATTGTATATATTGTGGCGATATTCCTTTCCAAGAATTTTTATGCGCTCGGCGCTTGTGCAGGCGTTTTCGCCCTCATTGCCATCTTTGCGGGCGTACCTATAAAAAGTCTTTTGCGCTCGGTGCGCGCGGTGTTGTTCCTGCTGATTTTTATGGCGATTTTGAACTTGTTCTTGTACAAGGGTGACACCGTTTGGTGGGAATGGAAATTCATCAAAATCACCAAGGAAGCGGTGTATTATACGATTTTTCTTGCGGCGAGATTGTTCTTGCTCGTGCTTGGCTCGTCGTTGTTGACCTTGACGACGACGCCCGTTTCTTTGGCGGACGGCTTGGAAGCCTTGCTTTCCCCCTTAAAACTCCTTTTCGTGCCCGTACACGAATTGGCGCTCATCATTTCGATTGCCCTGCGCTTTATCCCGATTTTGACGGACGAAACGGGGCGTATTATGAATGCGCAAAAGGCGCGTGGGGCGGACTTTGAATCGGGCGGTTTGGTTAAAAGAGTCAAGGCGGTTTTGCCGATACTCATTCCTCTGCTTATTAGTGCCTTCCGCCGTGCGGACGAGCTGGGCGATGCGATGGACGCTCGTTGTTATTCGGGTAGTAAGGTGCGTACGAAATACAAAAAACTCACGTTTAGCTGGCGGGACTTGATTGCCTTTATCGTGGGCGGCGGTTTGCTCGCAGGGGTGATCGTGTTGAGAGCGTACACGATGGCGTTATTGTAAAAATATAAAAACGGCAGGGAGGTATCCAAGATGCGATACGTATTAAAAATTGCATACGATGGAACGGACTTTGCCGGTTGGCAGTGCCAAAAGAACGCACGGACGGTGCAGGAAACCCTTGAAGATGCCATCGAAAATGCGCTTGGCGTGAAGATAAGAACGACGGCGAGCGGTCGAACGGATGCAGGGGTGCATGCGGTAGGTCAAGTATGCCACTTGGACGGAGATTTGAGCGTACCGCCCGAAAAGATGCCCGATTGTTTGAATCGGCATTTGCCCCCCGACGTGCGTGTGGTAGACGGTTGGGGCGCGGACGAGACGTTCGACGCGAACCGTACGGCGAAGAAGAAAACGTACTGTTATTCTCTTTACGTTGCGCAACGAGAAATGCCCTTGAAGGAGCGGTATGCGGTGCGGATAGAAAGTGCGCCGAGCTTGGAGAAATTGCAGGCGGCGGCGAAGTTGTTTGAAGGGGAACACGATTTCAAAGCCTTTTGCGCCTCGGGTTCGTCGGTGAAAACGACCGTGCGGACGGTGTATGAAGTGCGTGTGGAAGAAGGGGAAAGCTTTGGTTCGCGCGATCTTCGCATTTACGTGACGGGGAACGGATTTTTGTATAATATGGTTCGCACGATGACGGGTGAGCTTTTGGATGTTGCGAGCGGTAAACGCTCGGAAGAGAGCTTGGAAAAAGCGTTTGCAAGCGGCGAGCGGGGTTTGCTGGGCAAGACGATGCCGGCAAAGGGACTTTGCCTGCGCGAGGTTTTTTATCAAGAGTAAGAAAAGGATTGGAGTGTAATCTATGGAATTATATCATTGCAACCGACTGATCGTTGAGATTTTTGGCGAATTTTCCAAGAAGAAGGACTCGTTGCTTGGCTTAAAGCTTGGGCTTGGCGTGGGCGCAGGAATTTGGTTGATTTTATTCCTATTGCAGGGTATCGGCTTATACACGATGGCGAAACGTCGAGGGGTTAAAAAGAGAGCGCTTGCGTTTGTTCCATTTGCGAATCTTTGGTATATGGGGAAGCTTGCGGGCGAGTGCAACGTGTTCGGCCGTAAAGTAAAACGTGTGGGCTTATATGCAATGCTTGCGCAAATCGTATTGACCCTGTTGATGGGCTTGTACTTGGCTGCGGAATTGTATTTATTTATGAAAGGCGAGCCGATTTATCCCGAAGATTATTATCCGTATTGGGGGCTTAGCGGTTTTGCCGGTAAGGTGGAAACCTTTTATAAATACGGCGATTTATTCCTTGCGATTTTTGAATTGGCGTATGCCATTTTGATGATCGTGCTGCTCAACGGACTCTTCAAACAGTACGCACCGAGAAAATACATGATTCTTTCGATCTTGTTTGTATTCCTTCCCTTCTCGCGTTTTATCACGATTTTCTGTTTGCGAAACAAACAACCGATCGATTACGATGCGTATATGCGTGCAAGGCGTGAAGCATATATCCGTCAGCAACAGCAATACTATAATCGCTATGGCAACGGTCCTTACGGCGGAAATCCTTACGGCGGTTATAACAATCCCTATGGTCAAAACCCGTACGGAAATCCCTATTCGCAGGGGCAACAGCGTCCCCCGGAAGAACCGTTCGGGGAGTTCGGTGGAAAACCCAAACCCGACGAGCCGTTTGAGGAATTTAACGGCAAGGGCAAAAAAACCAAAGACCCGAATGATCCCGATGGATTTTTCGATTAAACCGCGCGAAGAAAGCGTGACGTAGCACAATTTCATAAAACTTGGACGGGAAATAAGAAAAATTTATATTTCCCGTCTTTTTTTATTCTATATAACCGTAAAACGGTTTACACAAAAAAAATACTATGTTATAATAGTATCAGGTATAACTATCGATTATAACAGCGTTTGGCGTTTTTTGCGGGCGCAGGAGTGGAATTATGATGGAAGAAAACGTATCGGCAATTGCTACGCCGTCGGGGAAAGGCGGGGTCGCAATTATTCGTATTAGCGGCAAAAATCCTTTGGAAATTGCGGAGAAAATGTTTGCTCCGGCAGGGAAAATTAAGGTCAAGGATTTTGAGCCGTACCGTATGTATCCCGGTCAAATTGACGGCGGGACTTTTTTCGATTACGGCTTGTGCGTTTATTTCAAGGGGCCTGCGAGTTATACGGGGGAAGACATTGTAGAATTTCAATGCCACGGCGGGGAAAACGTCGCACGAGGCATACTCCGTCAAACCTTCCGTCACGGCGCAAAGCCGGCAGGTAGAGGGGAATTCACCAAGCGTGCCTTTTTGAACGGCAAGCTTTCGCTTGCGTCCGCCGAAGGGGTTGCGGATATGATTAACGGTGAATCGGATGCGGAAGTGAAGGCAGGCTTTTTGCTGTATAGCGAAAAGTTGACGGGAAAGGTACGTGAAATGCAGTTGGAGTTGACCAATATTTTGGCAGGTATCGACGTTTCGGTGGACTATCCAGAAGAAGATATTGAAGAAGAACACTTGCACGAAATTGCGCCCCGACTTATGGTGCTTGCCGAAAAGACTTCGGCAATGATTGCAAGCTATGCGGTGGGAAAAAAGATTAAATCGGGGGTGACCGTTGCCATTTGCGGTAAACCGAATACGGGCAAAAGCTCCCTTTTGAATAAGCTCCTCGGCTATGATAAGGCAATCGTTTCTTCCGTGGCAGGTACGACGCGTGACGCCGTGGAAGGGGTGCTGGAAATCGAGGGCAGGAAATTCAATCTTTACGACACGGCAGGGGTGCGTGAAAGCGTGGACGCCATTGAAAATATCGGGATTGCACGAGCGGAAGCAATCGTACAATCGGCGGACGTAGCGGTGTTCGTTGCGGACTATCCCTTCGGTACGGATGAAGAGGACGTACGGCTTTTGGAAATGGTCGGGGACAAACCGCTAATCAAAGTCTTTAATAAAGTGGATGTATTCACATCGCAAGCGGGCGTAGAGGCGGACGTTTACACGTCGGCTGTTACGGGCGAAGGAATTGAAAAGTTAAAGGCGTTGCTCTATGAAAAGAGCTATGGCGCGCGTGGGGAAGACGCGGCGTTTTTGATAGAAGAACGGCATCACGGTGCGCTGGTTCGTGCCAACGAGCGTTTGCAAAGCGCAATTTGCGCTTGTGAAATGGGACAACCGCTCGATTTAATCGGCATCGACGTCAAGGAAGCATGGGATGCGCTCGGCGAGATTACGGGCGAAACGGCAACGGAAACCATCATTGAGGAAATCTTCTCGAAGTTCTGCGTGGGAAAATAATAGAGGAAAAGATAGGGGCAGGTAGGAGTTTATGGTCAATTTAGAATTGTATAGAGTGTTTTATACGGTCGCAAGGTGCGGCAGCTTGACTCGGGCGGCGGAAGAATTATATATATCACAGCCTGCGGTTTCGCAGTCAATAAAACAGCTGGAAACGCAGCTTGGCGTGAGCTTGTTTAATCGTACTCGTCGCGGCATGGAGCTTTCCGCGCAGGGCGGCAAGGTAATTTTTGCGGAAGTAGAGCGTGCGCTCGGGCTTTTGAATGAAGCGGAAAACCGTTTGGCGCAAATGAGCGAATCGGCTACGGGTACGATTCGTATCGGCGCGAGCGATACGATTTTTGAATATTTCCTTGCGGACAAAATCGTGGATTTTCACGAACGTTTTCCTGCGGTCAAAATCGAGCTGATGGCGGATTTTACCCCCGACACGATTGAAAAGCTCAAAGCCAACCGTTGCGACGTGGCGTTTGTCAATTTGCCCATCGAGGTAGATGCCGAATTAGAGCTTGAAGGAAATTGTATGCGCTTGAACGACGTCTTTATCGCAGGCGAGAAGTTTAGCGAATTGCAAGGGGAAAACATCTCGCTTGCAAAGCTGAAAAAATATCCTTTGATTATGATGGATAAGAACACGGTAGCCCGTCGTGCCTTCGACGCCTTTTTGAGCCGAGTCGGCGTGGAGCTGACTCCGTCGATAGAAGTCGGGAGCTGGGATTTGATGAAACGGCTCGTGGAAAAGGGAATGGGCATCGGTGTAATTCCTCGTGAGTACGCCACGGCAAAGCTGGAAAAGGGAACTCTTTTCGAGATAAAGACCGACCCCGTACTCCCTGCTCGCTCGGTTGGAATGCTCCTTCCGAAAAATCAACCCGTTTCCTTTGCGCTCCATAGCTTTATCGAGTATTTCCGCAAAGAAAACTAACCTAAAAATTAGAGAGAAAATTAGAAAAAAATAAGGAACGTATATGGCAAAACCGAATTCCCTTTTAAGAAATTTTTGTATTATTGCGCACATTGACCATGGTAAAAGCACCCTTGCCGATCGCTTGATCGAGCGCACGGGGCAGGTTTCCAAGCGCGATATGGAAGAACAACTGTTAGACAGCATGGATATCGAGCGTGAGCGCGGGATCACGATCAAGCTTACCCCCGTCCGTATGTACTATACGGCAAAGGACGGCAGGGAATATGAGTACAACTTGATTGACACGCCTGGCCACGTCGACTTTACCTATGAAGTGAGCCGTTCGCTCGCGGCGTGCGAAGGCGCAATTTTGGTTGTCGACGCAACGCAAGGCGTAGAAGCGCAAACGCTTGCCAACGTCTATTTGGCGTTGGAAAATAACTTGGAAATTTTGCCCGTTATCAATAAAATCGACCTGCCTAGCGCAAGAATCGACGAAGTAAAAGCGGAAATCGAAGAAGTGATCGGTTTAGACGCGGACGGCGTGCCTTGCGTGTCCGCGAAGGAAGGCACGAATATCGGCGATTTG
>JAZORL010000016.1:0-11429 GCA_045656625.1 Candidatus Scatosoma sp.
TTCCGCTAAAAGATCCTTCATCTCGTACATGCCTGCCTCTTTTTGGGGCAAGAACTTTGCCGCACGGATTGCGCCGACCGCAAACACACGCTTGGATCTTGCGCTGTGCGTAATCGTAATGATTTCGTCTTCGCCTGCAAACATCACTTCGTGTTCGCCAACAATCGTGCCGCCGCGTACTGCGTGAATCCCGATCTCGCTCTTTTCTCTTGCGCCGACGATTCCGTCACGTCCGTTTACGTACTGTTTTTGGTTGTCGAACGCTTCGTTGATCGTGTCCGCAAGCATCAAAGCCGTGCCGCTGGGCGCATCTTTTTTCAAGTTATGGTGGCGCTCGATGATTTCTACGTCGTAGCTATCCCCAAGCACTTCCGCAGCCGCTTTGATAAGCGCTTGCATTAAGTTCACGCCAAGGGAAAGGTTTGCCGTTTTGAAAATCGCCACGTCCTTCGAATAGGTTTCTATCGTTTTCAAATCTTCCGCCGAGAAACCCGTAGAGGCGAGTACGATGCCGAGCTTGTGCGTCTTGGCATATTCTAAACGCTCGGTTAAGCCGATGGGGGAAGAGAAGTCGATAATCACGTCCGCTTCTTCTTGAATATCCGCAAAGGATGCGTACACGGGTATGCCGATTTCCTTCGGGTACAAATCCACGCCGCATACTGCGGTAGCTTCGGGATCGTTTTCCAAAAGGGATAAAACGTTGCCGCCCATCTTACCGCAAGCGCCGCAAATGATGATTCTTACGCTCATGCCTTGACCTCCAAACCGAAGTTCTTCATTGCACAAACGAGCTTTTCTCTATTCGCGTCCTCAATCTTCGTCAAAGGCGCACGGGGAGTACCCGCTTCAAAGCCGAGCAAGTTCATCGCTTCCTTGACGGGGATCGGGTTGACTTCCACAAAGCACGCATTTGCCAAAGGCAAAAGGGTATCGTTCAGCGCAACCGCTTGGTCGATTTTGCCTTCAAAAGCGAGCGTACAAAGCTCTTTTACTTTTGCAGGAACGATATTCGAAAGCACGGAGATAACCCCTGCGCCGCCGCAAAGAAGAATGGGCAAATTGAGTGCGTCTTCGCCCGAATATACGTCGCATTTTTCACGGACAAGACGGAAGGTTTCCATCGTCTTGCTCATGTTGCCGCCTGCGTCTTTGATACCTGCGATGTTGGGGATTTCCGCAATTTTCGCCATCGTTGCAGGTTGGATTTCTACGCCCGTTCTGCCGGGTACGTTGTAGGCGATTACGGGAATGGATACCGATTCGCAAATCGCTTTATAGTACGCCACCAAACCGTTTTGCGTGCATTTGTTGTAGTAGGGGGTGACGGCGAGTAAGCCGTCTGCGCCGTAGCTTTCCGCTTTTTGCGCGGTCATAATCGCATCGGCGGTGTTGTTGCTACCGCAGCCGAAAATCACTTTCGCACGGCCTGCGACCTTTTTCACTGCGTATTCCATAAGTACGTGTTCTTCCGCAAAGCTCATGGTGGACGGTTCGCCCGTCGTGCCAAGGAAGACGATTGCGTCCGTACCGCCTTGAATTTGGTGTTCGATCATTTTCCCGAATGCGTCGTAATTTACGCCCGTTTCATTGAACGGCGTAATGATTGCCGTTGCGCTACCCTTAAAAAATCCTTTCATATCTATCTACTCCCTGTGATTTATCTTATTCCAGCCGAACTATTTCCGTGAACGGTTTAGACGGAATAGCCCTTTGCCGCAAGCAATTCCGCAAGCAATACCGCGCCGCCTGCCGCACCGCGAAGGGTGTTGTGCGAAAGTCCGACGAATTTATAATCGAAGACTACGTCTTCGCGAAGTCTGCCCACCGTCACGCTCATACCGTTGCCTGCCATTCTATCAAGTTTTGCTTGGGGACGGTTGTCCTCTTCAAAATACTGTAAGAACTGTGCAGGTGCGAAAGGAAGTTTCAGAGCTTGGGGTTCGCCCTTGAAGTTTGCCCAAGCGGAGAGGATTTCTTCCTTCGTGGGCTTGTTTTCAAATTTTACGAACACAGCCGCGGTATGCCCGTCGGAGACAGGTACGCGCAAGCATTGTGCCGTGATCGAAGGGGAAGTGGCGGAAACGATTTCGCCGTTTTCAACGTTGCCCCAAATTTTGAGGGGTTCTTTTTCACTCTTTTCTTCTTCGCCGCCGATGTAGGGGATTACGTTGTCGAGAATTTCGGGCATCGTTTTGAAGGTCTTGCCTGCGCCCGAGATTGCTTGATAGGTGCAAACCGCCGCTTCCTTAATCCCGAATTCCTTCAACGGATGGAGAAGGGGTACGTAGGATTGCAGCGAGCAGTTGGATTTTACTGCGATAAAGCCGCGTTTCGTGCCAAGTCTTTCACGTTGCGAGGAGATAACTTCCACGTGCTCGGGGTTGATTTCGGGAATAACCATCGGCACGTCCGCCGTGAAACGGTGTGCGGAGTTATTGGAAACGACGGGGACTTCCTTTTTCGCATAAGCTTCTTCCAACGCACGGATTTTTGCTTTGTCCATATTGACTGCGCAGAACACGAAATCTACCTTTTTCGCAATTTCGTCCATATCGTTTTCCGCGTCCATAACAACCATATCTTGATATTTTTTGGGCATTTCTACTTCAAAAGCCCATTTTTCGCCGACTGCTTCCTTGTAGGTTTTGCCTGCCGAGCGAGCGGATGCTGCCAAAACGACTACGTTAAACCAAGGGTGGTTTTCAAGCAAGAGCATAAAGCGTTGGCCGACCATACCTGTCGCGCCGATTACGCCGACGTTAAACTGTTTCATAATAATATCTCCTTTGATGTAAAAAAATGATAACGAACTAAAATAAAAAGACGGGAACCGTCCCCGTCCGAAAATAAGCCGTGTAAAAAGAGCAAAAATGCTCTTGCACTAAATAGCTCATCACGTACGGTGACAGTCATACGGGTGTTCTCCCGCATGCCCAGCGCAAGGGGGACAGGCGTGCGCTTCGGCGGCGATACCCTTTCCGCGTGCCTGCAAACGTAGGCTTGTCCGAAGTCCTACTTGGCGTTCGCGTACTGATGTTCTTCCGCTCCTCTATTTATTGCATACATTTTAGCATATAAAAAAGGAAAAGTCAAAGCTTTTTTACAAGGAAATTCTGCTTTGGGGGATTTTTTATAAAAAATCCTTGAAATAATTTCAAAATTTTCCTCAAATTCCTTGAAATAATCACAAATTTGTAGTAAAATAGAAAGGTAATTGTTTTGCGCGTGTTTTATATGCGCTCGTAATGGGTATATATGCCTAAGCGATGCGTAGCGCAAGCGAAGAAAGTAAATGGAGTATTGTAATGGCGCAACAGAAGAAAGGGCTTATCGCCCGTATGCTGGAAGGCAAAGAGAGAAGTGAAGAATATGCGAGAAGTACGCTTCCGACCAATCGTTGGTCCCTTTTTTGGGATATTTTCAAGGGGAACTTTGGGAAAATTTTCAAGATTAACCTTTTGACGATTATCTTCTTCATTCCCTTATTTGCGGTGATTATTATCGGGAATATGATGGCGGATACGACCAGCGTGACCAATCCGTTCGGTGCAAATCTCGGCAACGGGTACCCCGTTTATCCGAATTTGATCGGTCTTGCAGAGTGGAATACCTTGCAAAACGATTTCTATACGCATATTGGAATTTTCCTCGCTTGCTTTATCGCAGCGGTGGGGCTTTCCGGGGGTATGTACGTTATCAGAAACATGGTTTGGACGGAAGGTATTTTCGTTGCGAACGATTTTTGGCGTGGTGTAAAGCTCAATTATAAAAACGCATTGCAAACTGCGCTTTTCTTCACAATTATTCTTATGCTTTCGTCGTCGCTTGTCAATTTCTCGGAATTCTCGCTGGTTATGGGGGATATGCCGGGTTGGCAAAGGACCTTGCTGAAAATCTCGCAGGGCGCAAGCTATTTGTTGATTGCCATGGGGCTTATGATGTCTTTTTGGATGATTGCGCTCGGTGTAAACTATAAAATGCGCTTCTTTGCCCTTTTCAAGAACTCCTTCTTGATGTCGATTGGTACTCTTCCGCAAACGGTATTCTTTGGTTTGTTGGCGCTTTTACCCTTCATCTTGCTTAGCATTGGCGGTTCGTTTATTATGATGATCGGGATTATGCTCGTGCTTCTTTTCGGGCTTTCCTATGCGCTTTTGGTATGGCTTGACTTCGCACAATGGGTATTTGATAAGTATATCAATCCCAAGATTCAAGGCGCGAAAGTGGGCAGAGGTATTTATAGCAAGGACGGCTCTTCTAAAACGGAGCTTACGGGGGACGACAGTGCAGCGGCGGTTGAATATCAGCGTATGCTTCTTTCGCACGGACGCTCCAAGCTTGTCGCTCGTCCGATTAAGCCGATTGACGACTCTATGCAAATTTACGAGCTTCCGCAGTCCTTTAACCGTGAAGACTTGAAGAAATTGCGTGAAAGTAAGCAAGCGATTATCGAGGATAACGAGGCGTATGCAGAAGAACATAAGAATGATCTTCGCTACGTAGAATACAACAAGCAGTTTGACGAACGTGAACGTGCGTTGCAGGAAGAAGATGCGGCACGTGGTAAGAAGAAACGTGGGGCGAAGTTAAAACCCCCGAAGATGCTCAACGATAAATAAAACGTTGTAACTTCGCATTTCGGCATTGAATTGCGCACGTCTTCTAATTTAGAAATGACGCGGGGCGTGAATTTGTAAATTACGCCCCGCGTATCCAAAATCACAATATCAAGGATAGGTATATGGAAAGAAAAGCAGCGTATGCAAATCTTGCCAAATGGTTTGAATATCTCAACGACGACTGCGACTATGAAAATTGGTCGCAGTATTTAATTGAAAAGCTCCGCGCATTTCCTTTGTCCGTTGGTTTGGACGTGGGCTGTGGCGGCGGGTGGTTTACGCGCGCTTTCCAAAAGCAGGGCTATCAAATGACGGGTATGGATATCTCCCCCGAAATGCTCGATTACGCACAGGAAACGGCGTTCAAAACAGGGGCGAGGAGCGAGTATCTTTTAGGGGATATCACCTCTTTCCGTACGCCGAAAAAATACGATTTTGCTACGGCGATTAACGATTGCGTAAACTATATTCCCAAAGCAAAGCTTTGCAAGGCGTTTAAGTCGGTGAAAGCGGCGCTGAAAAAAGGTGGGATTTTCCTTTTTGACGTGAGCTCGGAAAGAAAAATCCGCTTGAAAATTGCAGATACTGTATGCGTGGACGACCGTGACGACGTGACGTATATGAGCTTTAACAAGCCCGAAACGGACGGAGTCACCATGGACGTCACCCTCTTTGTCAAGCGTGCGGACGGTGCGTTTGAACGCTTGGACGAGCGGCATAGACAGTATATTTACACGGAAACGGAACTGATTACGGCGTTGGAAGAAAGTGGTTTTACCCTGCTTGCCATTGAAGGGCATTTGGGCGAGGATAAGGCGACTGCCGATCGCTTGACCTTTTTAGCGCAAAGGAATTGATTATGAAGAATTTGCTTCGCACATTAATATACGATAGTCAAGTGTCGCTCACGATTTCGGACACCACGGAGCTTGTCAAAGAGGGTATAAAACGTCACCGCTTATCGCAAGACGCTGCACGTGTTTTCGGGGAGGCAATTTCTGCAATGACCTTTATGAGCGCATGCTTAAAAAACGCCGTAGGGGAAATTTCTCTTTCCTTAAAATCGGATGGGGCGTGCGACGAGATTGCCATTTCGGGCAATCAAAACCTTTTTATGCGTGGTTATATCGGAAATACGCAAATGGAAGGGGGCATGTCCGCATTGAATATGTTTGGAACGGGCGGTTCGCTTACGATTATCCGTGACGATGGGTATAGTAGACCGTTCGTCGGCTCGTGCGCTTTGCCGCAAAGCGGCGGCGTGGACGAAGCCTTTGAGGAGTATTTCCGTATTAGTGAACAGCTCCCCACACGCATCAAAACGAGCGTGGAATTTGACGAAAAGGGGGAATGCGTATTCGCAGGCGTAATTGCCGTGCAGCCGTTGCCCTTTGCGCCGCTTGCTACGCAAGAAAAGGTGCAGGCGTTGGATTTGGCTTCGCTCTTGGAAAAGGTAAAGGCGCAGGGCATTGCAGCGGTAGCGGAAGAAACGTTTGATAGCGATAAGCGAGTGTGGGAAGAGAGAACGGCGAAGTATAAATGCAACTGTTCGAGAAGATATTTGTTGCGTGTACTCGTATCGCTCGGAGAGCCGCAGCTTCGTCAAATTATTCAAGAGGACGGCGCGGCGAGGATTCATTGCCATTATTGCAACACCGATTACGAATTTACGGAAGAGGATGCCGATCATCTTTTCCCGAAAACTGATAAATAACAAAGGATTAAGGTAGGAAACAGGGTACTTATGGGCAGCACGAAAGCGATTGATTTCAGCCGAAAAACGCTTGGAAAATTAGCGGATAAATTGTATAACGACGGGAAGTATCTTTCCGCACTTCGGCTTGCGCATAAGGAGCAGGAGGAGCACGGCAACGATCCCGACGTTTTTGCGCGCCTTGCGGACATTTACGAGGCGATGGGCTTGCACGGCTCGGCGATTAATTGTCTTTTTCAGCTTTTGGATATTGCGCACGAGGACGATTTTCCCGAAGTGTACGAGAGTCTTGCCGCAAACTTTTTAAGCCTTGGCAACGAGAGTCAGGCGGCGTATTATTATAACAAACTCATCGACGTGGACGATACCATTCCCGTTGAAACAAAGCTTGATATTGCGGAGGCTTTTTCGGTCAAGAAAAAGGACCAATTCCGTTTTGTGTATCCCCCCGAGCTTGCCGATTATTCCAAGGAAGTGGCGGTCGGCTCGAAAGCGCTCAAAATGGGGGATTGTAAGCGCGCGGTTGCGGAGTTTTCCAAGATTGCAAAAGGCGCAAAGGAGTACGCGTCCGCCAAGGAAATGCAAGCGGTAGCGCATTTGCTCGCAGGGGAAAAGGAGGAGGCGGAGAAAATATGTCTTGCCCTTCTGGAAGACGATCCTGACGATATCCGTGCTTTGGCGACCCTCGCCGCCGTGTATTTGGAACAGGGCAGAAACGACGAAAGTAAGGCAATCGCCTATCGCTTGTGCGAGCGAAAAATTGAAAATACGGACGATATTTACAAGGTTGCCACCGTTTGCTGTGAAAACGGTTTGCACGAGCAAGCGTACAATACGTTTAAGCTCTTGGACGGCAAAATGCCCTACGATGGGCGGATGCTCTATTTCCAGGCGGTCGCTGCGTATAAGAGCGGTCACGTGGACGAGGCGGAAAAGGTTTTGGATCGGCTTTGTACGATTTATCCCGATGCGGAAGTCGCAAAATACTATCTCAAAGCCCTGCGTAGGGAACGTGACGAGGTGGAAGGGGTATTCCCCCCGACGGAATTTACCTACTTTTATCATTTGCCGCAAAGCGAGCGAGAGGAACGTTGTGCGTCCTTACTCAAAGTAGGCGGTATGTCCAAGGATGAGGCGCAAATTTTCGGGCTGCTTATTTTGCACGACGGGTATTTTTCTTGGTGCTTTGACGAAATGGACGGCGCGGACCACGATTTGCAATATTTGGCGCTCGCAACGGCGGTACATGTGCGTGCGGACGATTTTATACAGGACGTTTTGCTTGATTTTGAGGTGCTGGACGCCTTAAAAGTGGAAACGCTGCGTATGCTCATGGAGCGGAACGAGGATATGGAGCTTGGCTTGGTGCTTTGCAATATCTATCGTGAAATTTATCTGCCTCGCATTAAAATCGGGAGGAAACGCCGCTCGAAATACTTGGAAGGGTACGCAAAGGTGGCGTCTAAATTCGTGATTTTGAGTGAAATGCACGGCGAAAAAATTAAGGGTGCTGCGGAAGCACTCTATCGTGCGTTGGAAAGGGAAAACGCACTTGATTTGCTTGACAACACCGACGATTGTGCTTGTGCAATCTTTATGCTTTCGGGCTTAAAAGAGCTTGGTGGCGACCCTGAAAAAATTGCCTATTCCTTTGATGCTAACCTTGCAAAAACGCGCGTTTTGATGTCTTATGCGTTGAGTGAGGGCATTGTGAATGCCGAAATAAAGAAGAACGGAGAAAACGAATGAAACTCATAGATTTTGACGGATTGTTTGACGAAAAACTCTCGCAATATATGTCCGAAAACAAGAAAAAACACACCGAAAGAGAATGGGAGGACATGATTCCCAAGCTCTACAAAAAATTCGGGGATACGTTTATTGCGAAAATTGGCTGTACGCCCAAGCAATACTACGCAAAAGCAAGTGATTCGGAGCTTGTAGAAATGTTGCAAGCCCACCTTGCGCAAGACGTGCCCGTGCCCGACTTTTTGTGTGCGGAAATCGAATCGCGCGGCGCAGCGGAAACCCTTTTGCCTTTGCTCGAGCTCGACGATACGCAGACTGTGTCTTACGCCATCAACCTGCTTGGCGACGATGAAAAGGCGTTCGACGCATATTTTGCGATTTTGACGGAAAACCGTTTAGATGAAGATGTGCGCAGCGATATTGCGGATATTTTCCGCTTGCATGCGGACGAGGTGAAGGACCGTGTAAAAGCAGCTTACGAAAAGGGGATTGCGACGGAGTATATGCTCGAAATTCTCTCGCGCGTTAAGAATAAGGAAGACTGGGTATTTGACATTTTGCTCAAAGAATTCCGCCTTGGCGATGAAAAAACGCCGATGCGCGCAAGTTATCTTGCGGCGTACGGCGACGATCGCGCCCTGCCATATCTATTAGAGAGGATTGAGGATCAATCGATTGGGTTCGTAGAGTTCCAAGAGCTTAAATATGCGATTGAGGCTTTGGGCGGCGAGTATAACGAACCGAGAGATTTCTCGCAGGATAAGGATTACTTGGCAATCGAGGACGCATCCGCCAAAGAAGGGATGAAAAATTAAAATAAAATAGCATACGCAAGATATTCTCCGCATATAGTAAGCCGTAGGGTTTTATGCGGAGATTTTTTTTTTCGCAAATACGATGGGAGGTCGTAGATGGAAAATTACAGCGTATACGAAGATATTGCAAATCGCACGAACGGAGATATTTATATCGGTGTGGTCGGACCGGTTAGAACGGGGAAATCGACTTTTATCAAGCGTTTTATGGAAACGCTCGTAATTCCAAAAGCAAACGAGCAGGAAAAAAACGTGATGATTGACGAGCTGCCGCAAGCGGCGGCGGGGAAAACGGTGATGACGACCGAGCCGAAATTCGTGCCGGCAAAGGCAGCGAAAATTGCTATCGCAAGCGGTGCGGAAGCAGGGGTTCGCCTTGTGGACTGCGTTGGTTTTGCGGTGGAAGGGGCAAGCGGCTTTGAGGAGGACGGTGCGCCGAGATTGGTGAAAACGCCTTGGCACGAATACGAGATGCCTTTTGAAAAGGCGGCGGAGCTCGGCACGCAAAAGGTGATACGAGAGCATTCGACAATCGGGGTCTTGGTGACGACGGATGGCTCGGTGACGGAAATTCCACGGGCAAACTACGAAAGTGCGGAAGCACGGACGGTGGAGGAGTTAAAGGCAATCGGAAAGCCGTTTATCGTAGTCTTAAATTGTCAAAAACCCGGTTCGGTGACAGCGCTTAAAAAGTCACTCGAAGAGAAATATGGCGTACCCGTGGTCGCGTTGAACGTGGAAAAGATGGGGGAAAAGGAGGTCTTGGAATTGCTCCAAAAAGCCCTTTTCGAGTTTCCTGTCACTCGTATCGACGTAAAAATCCCCAAATGGCTGCAAGCCTTTCCCGAAACGGATGGTACCGTATCTGCATTGCTCGAAAGAGTGAAAGGGGCGGCGATAAACGTCAAAAAAATGCGCGATTGCTTTGCGCTAGAAAATCTATTCGATGGGGAATCGGACTTTTTGAATCCCGAAGAGATTCGTATGGATTTAGGCGTGGGGAAAGCAGAAATCACGGTGGGTGTAAAAGGGTGCGCCTTCTATAAAGCATTGGGGCAGGTATGCGATGAATCGATTCAAGACGATCTTGCGCTGATACAATATTTGCAGGCGTTCGCGTGTGTAAAAAAGGAATACGCAAAGGTGAAGGAAGCCTTGAAAAATGCGGAAGAAAACGGGTATGGGATTGTCTATCCGCAAGAGGACGAGTATGAATTGCAAAAGCCGAAGCTCATCAAAAAGGGCGCAAGCTACGGCGTAGAGTTCAAGGCGAAAGCAACGGGGTATCATATTGTAAAAGTGGACGTGACGGGCTTGGTTTGTCCGATTATCGGCACGAAACAGCAAGGGGAAGAGTTTGTCGACGAAACGTGCAAGGCTTACGACGAAGGTCAGGAAAAGGTGTTTGAAACCAACATTTTCGGGAAGTCGTTGCGGAGCTTGGTGGGGGATGAGTTGTCCGTCAAGAGCAACGCAATGCCGATAGAGCTTCGTAAAAAGGTCCGTCGGACGGTCAATAAAATCGTGAACGAGGGAAAGACGAATTTGTTTTGCTTACTCTTTTAAGATTGGGAATAAAAGCTGCAAAAAGGGGCATACTCATACAAAAGCCATTGGGGGTTAGCGATGAGTAAAGTCCAAAAAGCGAAAAAGGAAAAGGTGCCGAAAATCACGGAAGAGGAGTACGCAAGCTATATTGCGGCGTTGAAGGATGAGAGAAAAGAAAGTTTGCCGCCACCTAAAACGGACGGGGCAAATGGGGAAAGAATATAAAAAGGGCGCGGCTTGAAAAAGAGCCGCGTTTTTTATGAAAGAACTTTTTTTTGCTTTTTCCATTTTTTTTGCAAAAATACTAAAAAAACAGTTGACAAAAGGATTTGTTTTTAGTATTATTATAAAGCTGTTTTTAATGGCGTTGTATCAATGTCGTTGGAAATAGAACATATCGCGGGGTAGAGCAGCTAGGTAGCTCGTCGGGCTCATAACCCGAAGGTCGAGGGTTCGAATCCTTCCCCCGCAACCAGATGGCGGCGTAGCTTAGTTGGTTAGAGCGGCCGGTTCATACCCGGCAGGTCATAAGTTCGAATCTCATCGCCGCTACCAAGACAACACACGGAATTTTCGTTTTATATATGGCCCGTTGGTCAAGCGGTTAAGACACCACCCTTTCACGGTGGTAACATGGGTTCGAGTCCCGTACGGGTCACCAAAAGCCAACAAACGAAAATTCCGAAAAATATATATGGCCCGTTGGTCAAGCGGATGGAAATCAGCTTACACGGTGGTGACGTGGTTCGGAAAATCTTTGATTTTCTTTGAGCGTAAGCGAAAGCCCCCGTACGGGTCACCAAAACAGGTAAAAACACAATTTTATATATGGCCCGTTGGTCAAGCGGTTAAGACACCACCCTTTCACGGTGGTAACATGGATTCGAGTCCCGTACGGGTCACCAAAAGCCAACAAACGAAAATTCCGAAAAATATATATGGCCCGTTGGTCAAGCGGATGGAAATCAGCTTACACGGTGG
>JAZORL010000017.1:0-2750 GCA_045656625.1 Candidatus Scatosoma sp.
GGTGTTGGCGTAATCGTGGAATATGGCGGAGAAGGCGTTAAGACCCTTTCCGTGCCCCAACGTGCGACGATTACGAATATGGGCGCGGAGCTTGGTGCAACGAGCTCGATTTTCCCGTCCGACGAGGTGACAAAGGCTTTCTTAAAGGCAGAAAACCGTGAAGAGGATTGGATAGAACTTTCTTCTGATGCGGATGCGAAGTTTGATGCGGAATACACCGTTGATTTGTCCGCTTTGCAGCCTTTAGCGGCTTGTCCTCACAGCCCCGACAACGTAAAATCGGTTGCCGAGCTTTCGGGTATGAAAATTAACCAAGTATGCATTGGTTCTTGTACAAACTCGTCTTTATCGGATATGTTGACGGTAGCGGCGATGTTGAAAGGCAAGACGGTGCATCCTGACGTGAGTTTGTCCATTTCGCCCGGCTCGAAGCAGGTTTACACGATGCTTGCCGAGTGCGGCGCGTTGGCGGATCTTATCAATGCGGGGGCAAGAATTTTGGAATGCGCTTGCGGACCTTGTATCGGTATGGGTTTCTCGCCCAATTCGGCAGGGGTGAGCTTGCGTACGTTTAATAGAAACTTCCTTGCGCGTAGCGGTACGGCGGATGCACAGGTGTACCTTGTTTCCCCTGAAACGGCGGCGGCTTCGGCGATTGCAGGTGTGTTTACCGACCCCACGTCGCTTGGCGTTGCTCCCAAAGTGGAAATGCCGTCCGTGTTCAAGATTAACGATAACTTAATTGAAATGCCTGCAACGGTAGACGAAATGGAAAGCGTAGAAGTGGTTCGCGGCCCGAATATTAAGCCGATTCCCGTAGGGAAAGCACCTGAAAAGGACTTGAATTGCGAGTTGATTTTGAAGGTGGGCGACGACATTACGACCGACCATATCATGCCGGCTGGTACGAAAGTATTGCCGTATAGATCAAACGTTCCTAAGCTTTCGGAGTTCTGCTTCACCGTGTGTGATAAAGACTTCCCCGAACGCGCAAAGACAAAGGGCGGCGGCGTGATTTTGGGTGGCTCGAATTATGGTCAAGGCTCCTCTCGTGAGCATGCAGCGCTCGTACCTTTGTACTTAGGTATCAAGGCGGTGATCGCGAAGAGCTTTGCACGTATTCACGTAGCAAACTTGATTAACTTCGGTATTGTACCGATGACCCTTGCAAATCCCGACGATTACGAAAACTTTGCGGAAGGCGATTCGCTCGAAATCAAAGATTTCGCAGCGGCGGTAAAGGGTGCTACGGAGGCGACGCTTATCAACAAAACGAACGGCGCACAAGCAAAGCTTTGCTTGAACTTGACGGAAAGACAACGTGAAATGCTTTTGGCGGGCGGTTGCTTAAATTATACGAAAAATCAGAGGTGAGAAGAAATGGAAAAGGCAGAATACAAAGCGCAGCTTGACGTTGCGTGTGAAAAATTTAGAAAACTGATGGCGGAACAGCTCACGCGTGTTGAGGATATGAAGGCGCAGGGCGATTTCGTCGATTATTCCGCGCTTGATTGTATTAAAATCGGCGTATGCGGCGGCGATGGTATCGGTCCGATTATCTCCGCGCAAGCGCGTAGGGTGCTTGAATTTATCCTTGCTGATTTGGTTGATGCAGGGAAGGTAGAATTTAAGGATATCGAAGGTCTTACGATTGAAAATCGTATTGCAAAAGGTAAAGCGATTCCCGACGACGTTATGGCAGAGCTTAAAGCTTGCCATATCATCTTGAAAGGGCCGACGACGACTCCTCAAAAGGGCAGCGGTATGCCGAATATCGAATCGGCAAACGTTGCAATGCGTAAAGCGCTCGATTTGTTTGCGAATATTCGTCCTGTAAAAGTTCCCGAAGAAGGGATCAACTGGACGATTTTCCGTGAAAATACGGAAGGTGGCTATGCGATCGGTTCGTCCGGTTTCAATATCACCGAGGATTTGGCGGTGGATTTCACGATTACGACGAAGCAAGGTTCGGATAGAATTGCGCGTCTTGCGTACGATTATGCGCATAAGAACGGCTTGAACCGTGTTTCCCTTGTCACGAAGGCAAACGTTATCAAGACGACGGACGGCAATTTCTTGGAAGATTGCCATAAGGTAGGTGACTTGTATCCCGATATTATCACGGATGAGTGGTATGCCGACATTATGACGGCGAAGCTCGTAGATAAGAAACGTCGTCGTGATTTCAAGGTGTTGTTGCTTCCCAATTTGTACGGCGATATTATCTCGGACGAAGCGGCGGAATTCCAAGGCGGCGTAGGTACGGCAGGCTGTGCGAATATTGGTAAGAAATACGCTATGTTTGAAGCGATTCACGGTAGCGCGCCGAGAATGATTACGGAAGGCCGTGGTAAGTATGCAGATCCTTGCTCGATGCTCCGTGCTTGCGTAATGCTCCTTTCGCACATCGGTTTGCAGGATAGAGCGGACAAACTTGAAAGAGCACTCGATATTTGCTCGTTTGAGGAAAAGAAATATGTGATTACTGGACGTGACACGGGCGCAACGTGCGATGAATTTGGCGATTACGTAATGGAAACCTTGCAAAAGCTTTGACGATAAAAAATCTCTCTCAAATCGAGGGAGATTTTTTTATTTCGTTCTTGACAATATATATATAATATGTTAAAATAAAAAATAGGAATATTTCCATTTCTATGTTTTTTTGGAGGTAAGAATGGACTACGCTAAAAATTATAATACTTGGATCAACGACGAAAGATTAAACGCGGAAGGAAAAGCGGAGCTTG
>JAZORL010000018.1:0-5400 GCA_045656625.1 Candidatus Scatosoma sp.
AACGACATGGCTACGATCCGACTTCTTATATTGCTGAAATGAACGGCGTCGACGCTCTCGTATTTACCGCGGGTATCGGCGAGAACGACAGAAACGTCAGAGCGCGCGTTTGCCGTGAGATGTCCTATCTCGGTATCGAAATCGACGAGGATGTCAATATGAACTGTGACAGAGGCGTTGACGTTGAGCTCACTAAGCCCGGCGCAAAGGTAAGAACCTTCGTTCTTCCCACAAACGAGGAATATATGATAGCCCTCGACACTCTTAATCTTGCAAAATAATTAAATAAAAATACAAAACCTGAAAGGAAAAAAGGAAAATGAAATCAGCTTACGAAATCAAAAAGGAAATCTGCGAAGTCGGAAAAAGAATCTACAACCTCGGCTTCGTTGCTGCCAACGACGGTAACATCTCCGTTAAGGTTAGCGAGAACGAGTACTATTGTACTCCTACCGGTGTATCTAAGGGCGATCTTACCCCCGATATGATCATCAAGGTAGACAGAAACGGTAACAAGCTTGAAGGCAAGCTTAACCCCTCCTCCGAGATAAAGATGCACATGCGTGTTTATCAGGAGCGCCCCGACGTTAATGCGGTCGTTCACGCACATCCCCCCGTTGCTACCGCTTTCACCGTTGCTGACATCGACCTTGATCAGTACGTTCTTCCCGAAGCAGTACTTACGATCGGTGCTGTTCCTACCTGCGATTACGGTACGCCTTCCACGATGGAAATTCCCGATTCGCTTGATCCCTACATTCATAACCACGACGCATTCTTGCTCCGTAACCACGGTGCTTTGACGGTTGGCTGCAACCTTACGAAAGCATTCTTCGTTATGGAAGAAGTAGAATTCAACGCAGTAATCTGCAAGCACGCAATGGACCTTGGCGCAGTACACGAAATTTCTCGTGATCAACTTGCGAAATTGATGGATCTCCGTAAGAAGATGAATCTTCCCGGCCGTCACCCTGGTATCGAATACGACGAAGAACCCGCTTGCAACTGCGCAAATTCGGAACTCGTTGAAGCGATCACGAAGAAGGTTCTCGCAGCACTCGGCAAATAATTTTTTAATGCGCATATACATCGCATTTCTTTGTTGCGGTTCGGTTGCGTACTATCGGTACGCACGCTCACCGCGCTTAGAACTGCTCGTATCTTCACATTAAATACTGGTAAATAAGGAGAAATATAATGGCAATCAATTGGACTGAAGCACAGATTGAGGAAGTGATTGCCGCGGTTATTAAAAATCTCAACGGCGGCGCAGCAGCGCCGAAGGCAAATTGGGACGGATCGCAATACAACGGTAAGAGATATATCGGTGTATATGCAGATATGAACGACGCGATTGACGCAGCGACGGCAGGGTACAAAGCAGTACGCGCGATGTCGCTCGAAGAACGCGAAAAGGTTATCGCAGCGATTCGTGAACTTTGCCGCAAGGAAGCCAACGTAATGGCAAACCTTGGCGTTGCGGAAACGAAAATGGGTCGCGTTGCCCATAAGACCGCGAAACATATTCTCGTTGCGGACAAGACCCCCGGTACGTCGGATATTATTTCCCACGCGAAAACGGGCGATCACGGCTTGACCTTGACGGAAATGGCGCCTTTCGGCGTAGTAGGCAGTATCACTCCCAGTACCAATCCTTCGGAAACGGTTATTTGTAATAGTATCGGTATGATCGCCGCAGGGAACGGCGTGGTGTTCAACCCCCACCCCAACGCAATCGCAACGTCCAACTATGCGGTAGACCTTGTCAATCGTGCAAGCGCAATGGCAGGCGGTCCGCAAGTCTTGGTAGCGTCGGTTATCAAACCCACGCTCGATACGGCGCAAATCATGTATAAGCACCCCAACATTCGTTTGCTCGTTTGCACGGGCGGCCCGGGCGTTGTAAAATCGGTGCTTTCGAGCGGTAAGAAAGCCATCGGTGCGGGTGCGGGCAATCCCCCCGTTATCGTGGACGACACCGCAGATATCAAGAAAGCTGGTAAGGACATCATCGACGGTTGTTCGTTCGATAACAACTTGCCTTGTATTGCGGAAAAGGAAGTGTTCGTATTCAGAAACGTTGCGGACGAGCTGATTTCCGAAATGCAAAAGAACGGCGCGTACAAAATCAGCGCAGAACAGGCTGCAAAACTTGCGAATATCGTACTTGTGGACGTTAAAAATCCCAAGACGGGTATCGTGAAGAAGACGGTCAGCCGTGACTGTGTAGGTCGTGACGCGGCGGTGCTTTTGGAAAAGATCGGTGTGAAAGTAGGCCCCGATATTCGTTGTATCATTTGTGAAACGGATTTCAATCATCCCTTCGTACAGCACGAATTGATGATGCCCATTCTTCCCATCGTTCGCGTAGGCAATATCGACGAAGCGATCGATTTGGCAGTAAAGGCAGAGCACGGCAATCGTCACACGGCGCACATGCATTCGAAGAACATCGATCATCTCACCCGTTTCGCAAGAGCGGTGGAAACGACGATTTTCGTAAAGAACGCACCTTCCTATGCAGGGATCGGGTTCGGCGGCGAAGGACATACGACCTTCACCATCGCAGGCCCTACGGGCGAAGGCTTGGCGAGCGCACGCAACTTTACGAGATTTAGACGCTGCGTAATGACGGATTATTTCAGAATTATCTAAAAGGAGAACAGAACATGGATATTACTTCTTCTCAAGTGGAAAGCATCGTTCGTAAGATTCTCGGGGAAATGGGCGGAGCAAAATCTTCCTGCTCGGGTAAAATCCCCAAGACGGCGAAAGTAGCGATGTTGACTGCACAGAAAAAAATCGAAGTAAAAGAATTCCCCATTCCTGCGCTTAACGACGACGACATCCTTGTCAAAGTAGAAGGTTGCGGCGTTTGCGGTACGGACGTTCACGAATGGAAAGCCGATCCTTTCGGTATCATTCCCGTAACGCTCGGTCACGAAGGTACGGGCGAAATCGTTTACCTTGGTAAAAACATTAAATGCGACACGTCGGGCAAGCCCATCAAAGTCGGCGATAAGCTCGTCACGAGCGTTATCAGCTGCGGCGAATGCCACGTATGCCGTAATCACCCTGCAAACACCAACCTTTGCGATAAGCAAGGCGTGTTCGGGTTGATTCCCCATAGCGATGCAAATCCTTTCACGGGTTGGTTTGCGGAATACCTTCTTATCCGTGGTAAAGGTTCTACGTATTTCGTAGTAAACGACCTTGACCTTAAGGAAAGAATGATTCTCGAGCTTGCTTGCGTATGCGTACACGCATTGAAGAGAGCGCAAACGACGGGTCTTATCAACTTTAATTCGAAAGTCCTTATTCAAGGTCTTGGCCCTGTAGGTCTTGTTATGATCAGCGTACTTCGCGCGGCAGGTATCAACCATATCATCGCAATCGACGGTACGCCGATGCGCTTGGAAATGGCAAGAAAGCTCGGCGCAAAAACGATCATCAACTTCAAAGAAGTTTCGACGTTGGAAGCAAGAGTAAAGCTTGTAAAGAGCGTTGCAAACGGCGTGGGCGCAGACTTTGCATTCCAATGCACGGGTGCTCCTGCGGCGGCAAAGGATATCTTCGAGTATATCCGTCGCGGCGGCGGTCTTTGCGAAATGGGCTTCTTCGTCAACAATGGCGAATACAACGTAAATCCCCACTTCGCTATGTGCAACAAGGAAATCAACCTCGTTGGTTCTTGGGACTACTCGGCAGACGATTATCCCACGACGATGGCGTTCCTTCGCCAAGCGCGCGAAATGAACATTCCCATCAAAGATTTGATTACGCACGAATTCCCGCTTAATCAACTCAACGAAGCGATGGAAGTGAACGTGGCGCAAAAGGGTATTAAGATCTGTTTCGTAAATAAGTAAAAATGTGTATGAGGGCGCACCTTCATCACAAAATCGGAGCCTGCTTTTAGTCACGTACGTTTGAGTACGCTCCTGTCAAGCAGAACCCGAGTTTTGCGCGAATCTGCAACCCTTCTCCCCATTTTTAAGAAACGAAACAAAACGAAATTCCAATTTTAGGAGAACAATATGGCACTTGGCATGATAGAAGTATTCGGTTTCGCAACGTCGATCGTTGTCGCAGACGCTATGGCGAAGGCTGCGGACGTAAAAGTTGTAGCTATCGACAAGAACAAACCTGCGGCAGGGGATTCTGCGCGCGTGCCTTTGGTCATGGCGATTAAAGTAGAAGGTAGCGCGGCGGCAGTCGAAGCGGCGGTCGCGGCGGGCAAAGCCGAAGCGGAAAAAAGAGAATTGTATATTACCCATAAGGTAATTGCAAGACAAAGCGAAGAGATTGAATGGTTTGCGCATTTGAGTGCTCTTGGCAAAGACAAATTAAGATAAAAAAATAAAAAAAATATAATTTAAGGAGATTAAAAATTATGATGGAAGCATTGGGTATGGTAGAAACCAGAGGTTTGGTAGCAGCGATCGAAGCAGCAGATGCAATGGTAAAGGCAGCAAACGTTGTCCTTATCGGCAGCGAAAAGATCGGTAGCGGTTTGGTAAGCGTTATGGTTCGTGGCGACGTTGGCGCAGTGAAAGCAGCAGTAGAAGCAGGTACGGCAGCAGCTACGGCTCTTGGCGAAGTTATCGCTACGCACGTAATCCCTCGTCCTCATGCAGACGTTGAAAAACTTCTTCCCTCCATTAAATAATTAAAAGGGTAAAAGGGGCAACCCTTCTCCACATTTTTAATAGAGTAAGAAAGGAGAAATTTCAATGAAAGCAATAGCGTTACTCGAAGTACAGGCTATGGTTGCCGCAATCACTGGGCTTGACGCTATGGTAAAGGCAGCCGACGTTCGGCTGATACACGTAGAAAAGCGGCTCGGCGGTCGATTGGTCACAATCGTCGTCGAAGGTGAAGTTTCCGCAGTCAAGGCGGCGCTCGAAGCGGGCGCGGCTGCGGCGGCGGAAGTCGGTAACGTAAAGGTGTGCGAAGTCATCGCACGCCCCCACCCCGACGTTATGAAATTTTTAACGACGGGCTAAAACAGGCAACGTAGGGCAAAAGCCCTAAGCAAAAAACAAAAAGAAAAAAATAAATAAATCTTAGGAGGATTTAAAAATGGAAGCATTAGGTATGGTAGAAACCAGAGGTCTTGTAGCGGCAATCGAAGCGGCAGACGCAATGGTAAAGGCAGCAAACGTAGTACTTATCGGCAGCGAAAAGATCGGTAGCGGTTTGGTAAGCGTAATGGTACGTGGCGACGTAGGCGCAGTAAAGGCAGCAGTAGAAGCAGGTACTTCCGCAGCTACGGCACTTGGCGAAGTTGTTGCAACGCACGTAATTCCCCGTCCCCATATGGACGTTGAGAAGCTTCTTCCTTCCATTAAATAAAAACTCGTATTTGCGGCGCATTTCATCGTTGCGGTGCGCGTTTCC
>JAZORL010000019.1:0-17226 GCA_045656625.1 Candidatus Scatosoma sp.
GCAAGAGGAGCGATTTTATGAATTACGAAGAAAAAACAATCCGAAAAAATTATATCTATAATGGAAAAATCCTCACCCTTCGTTGTGACGATGCGGAGCTTCCAAACGGGCAACCCTGCAAACGGGAAATTATCGAGCATAGCGGCGGCGCTTGTGTGCTCTACGTTGAGCAGGGAAAAATCCTATTGGTCCGCCAATATCGCTATGCTTACGGAGAAAGTATTTACGAGATCCCTGCAGGTAAGCTTGAACCAAATGAGGACCCCATGTACGCGGCGAAACGAGAATTGGAGGAGGAAGGGGGGATTCAAACGGACGATTTAGAGCTGCTTTTCATCGATTATCCTACCCCTGGTTATACCAATGAAAAAATCTATATTTACCGTGCGCATTCAGGGACTCGCGTACAAGCGCACTTGGACGAGGATGAATTTTTAGATGCGGAGTTTATTCCCGAAGAAAAGGTGTGGGAAATGCTGAAAAACGGAGAAATTCGAGACGGCAAGACAATCATTGCCCTGCAAGCGTACTTCTTATCGAAAAAATAAAAAAAGGACGGAGCCGTGTAGGACTCCGTTCTTTTTTTGTGAATAAGGAGAAAGATGAAAAAAGGAAGAGAAATTAGCAACCGCAGTTGCAGCCACAATTGCAAGACGGCGTCAAGATGGCGGCAAGGGTGCCGTTTTTGTACAAGCAGAACAAAAGCGCGAGAATGATAGGTAATCCGCAACCGCTAAAAATGCTGGAGCAGAAGCAGCCGTCCTTCGAGCCGAGAACGAGCAACGCGATAAGAATCCAAAGGGTGACGTTACCCTGATTGCAACAAGTCATAAATAACCTCCTGTGTTTCGCCGCAGGGGTATGTAAGTGTACCTAAAATAGGCAAAATCCTGCGGTTTTGTATTTTCTATTACATAATATTCGCAAAATAAGACGTTTTGTGCGTGAAAAAACACCCCAAAAGAAGAAAAATCCTTGATTTTTGATTGCATTTTGTTGCGTTAATTAAAAAAATAAGCTATAATATTATATATTCGTGGCAAATATATCTTGGATAATTTGACCAATACGCGAATACATACATATTTTTTGCTGCGTATATCCCAATAATGGGAATGCGATGGAGGTTTTTATGAAGCGTGACGTTGCGCACGAGGTTGCCTTTATTGGCGTTATGACCGCGCTTATGGCGGTCGTGTTGACTTTGGAAACTTATGTTTTTATCTACTTTATTAAGCCGTCGCCGGCATTTTTGACGATTCCGTTGTTTATCGCTCTTTCGATGTATGGCGATTGGAAGAGAGCGTTTGTCGGTGGTACGATATTCGGTTGCTGTTCCTTTGTGCTTTCGTTTATCGTTGGTTATGAAGTGTTTTTTAATCCCCTAATTTCCATTTTGCCAAGAACGCTCGCAGGCGTGGCTGGTTATTGGATGCTGCGTGGTTTGAGCGCATTGACGAAAGGGAAAGGCAAGGATGTAGTCCGTGCGATTGCCGCGGCCCTTACGGTGGTAGTGCATACGGTATTGGTCTTGGGCTCGATGGAACTCTTTGCAACTGGTGGCGCGTTCTTTGATACGGTATGGCAAACGATTGTCGGTGCGAATTTCCTTCCCGAATTGCTTTGTGCAATTTTCTTGGTGCCGATTTTGATTCGTGTGATTAAAAGATATACGGGTGCGCGTAAATAGGGAAAAAGGACGAAAGAAAATGATTATTTGTATCGACATTGGTAATACGAATATTAAATATGCGATTTACGATAAGGACGAGCTGAAGGTTTCCTTCCGCGTGGCGACCGATTTCAAGAAAACGTCGGACGAGTTTGGCGCACAGCTCACGAGTATGCTGGATGCACAAGGGCTTTCCGCTGCTGACATTGAGGGCGGAATCGTTTCTTCGGTCGTGCCGTCTTTGGATTATACGATTGACAAAATGTGTACCCTGTATTTAGAAATCGAGCCGTTGCATATCGCTCCCGGCTTAAAATCGGGGTTGAATATTCGTTGCGACGACGCGAGGGAAGTGGGCGCGGATAGAATTGTAAACTGCGTTTCCGCAATCGTTGAATATGGCGAAGGGACACCTATGATCGTCGTGGATTTTGGTACGGCGACGACGTTTAACGTTATCAGTGAAAACAACGAGTTTATCGGCGGCGTAATCGCACCGGGAATTAAGGGCTCGCTTGATTCGCTTGTTAACGGTACGGCAAAGTTGCCGAGAGTCGAAATTGAAGCACCCAAGAGCATTATCGCAAAAAACACGGTGACGAATATGCAGGCAGGGATTGTGTTCGGGTTTGCAGGACTTGTGGAATATATCGTAAAACGAATCAAAAAAGAACTCAAAGCCACGAAAGTAAAAACGATTGCAACGGGCGGTTTTTCAACGATTATCGCCAAGGAAATCGAGGGGATTGACGTGGTGGATAAGCTCTTGACCCTCAAGGGCTTGAAATATTTATACGATTTGAATGCAAAAGCGTAAATGCGGTAGGCATGTACGCGTTGAAATGAAAAAAGTGACGTATAGTGAACGGTGAAAAGCCGTTTTAGGAGGCAATATGACGAAGAAAGTAGGCGTAGCTATTTTAGGGCTTGGCGTAGTAGGTGGCGGTACTTATCAAACGCTTGTGGAGCATCACGATTTTTATTTGGAAACCCAGCAGGTGGATATTTCCGTGGAAATGGTGCTTGATAAGAACTTGGAAAGATTGAAAGATCTCGGAGTTCCTCAAGAAATTATCGCTGGGAGTATTGAAGAAGTACTTGCGAATCCCAACGTAGACATTGTTGTAGAAACGATTGGCGGTATCGGTGTGGCAAAAACGTTTGTCACGGCGGCGCTTCGCGATGGGAAAACGGTTGTCACGTCGAATAAGGAATTGATTTGCAAGTTCTCGCACGAGCTTGAAAAAATTGCAAGACGCAATCGTTGCGGTTTGTATTACGAAGCAAGTTGCGTAGGCGGCGTGCCCATTATTCGCACCTTGCTTGACGGCGTGCAAGCGAATAAAATTCAAAGTATGATGGGTATCGTAAACGGTACGACCAACTATATTTTGACGAAGATGACCTACGAAGGTGCTGACTATGCAGACGCATTAAAAGAAGCACAAAGATTGGGGTATGCAGAGGCGAATCCTACGGCGGACGTAGACGGCTTTGACTCGATGTATAAGCTTTCCATTCTCTCGTCGATGGCATTCCATACGAAGATTCCCTATACGAAGATTTTCCGTGAGGGGATTAGTCAAATCGACGTGAAGGATATTGCATTTGGTAGAGAGCTTGGCTACACGTTAAAGCTTTTGGCGATTGGTAAAAATACGGATAAGGGGATTGAGGTGCGCGTACACCCTACGTTAATTCCCAATGCACATCCCTTGGCAAGTGTAAACGATTCCTTTAATGCGGTATACTTAACGGGCGATGCGGTGGACGACGTAATGCTTTATGGCCGTGGCGCAGGCGCATTGCCTACGGCAAGTGCAGTGGTTTCCGACGTTATTTATGCGGCGACGCATTCGGACGTGAAGTATTCGACTTTCAAAAATACGGCGACGGCGGATAGTGCTGTGAAGTTTGTTTCCGACTTTTCGAGCGCGTATTATATTCGCATTTCCGCAAACGACAAAGCGGGCGTACTTGCGAAAATTAGCGGTATTTTCGGGAAATACGGTATTTCGATTGTTGAGCTTGCGCAAAAGGGGGATGCGGTAGACGGAAGAGTTCCGCTTATCATTATCACCCATCAAACGAGCGAAAACAGCGTTAAGCGTGCAGTGGAGAAAATCAACGCATCGGGCGTTGGTGAAGTGCAGTCGGTTATCCGCGTGGAAAAATAAGCGGATTGATTTTGTGAAAGAGGGACGAGTTTTCGTCTCTTTTTTCTTCCTTGGAGTATGCTATGAAAGGATTAATCGTAATCAACGCCTATCCCAACGGCGCAAAATTTTATCGTCAGGCGGAGCGTATTGCGGAAGAACTCCGTGCGCTCGGTTGCGAAACGGACGTAAAACGTAACGGCGAGGTTTATGCGTTATTGGACGACAAAGGGGAGATAACGCTTTCTTTTGGTGAGAAATACGACTTTGCAATATATTTAGATAAAGATAAATATTTAGGCAGGGCATTAGAAGGGAGTGGATTAAAGCTCTATAACAGCGCGCAAGCAATTGAAACGTGCGATGATAAAATGCAAACGTATTTCGCATTGCGAAATGCAGGGGTTGCGCTCGCAAAGACGATTCCTGCTCCACTTTGTTATACGCCGAATGCGAAAGCGGATAAAAAATTTCTTGAAAACGTCGCAAAAGAACTTGGTTTTCCCATGGTGGTTAAAAAGAGCTATGGCTCGTTTGGTGCAGGCGTTCAACTCGTACACGGTATGCCTGAATTGATAGAAATTGCGAATAAATTTCTCTATGAACCACATTTTTATCAAGCATATATAGAGCAATCGAGCGGTAAGGACATTCGTGTGATTGTGATTGGCGGTAAGGTGGTGTCGGCAATGGAACGAGTCGCGCAAAAGGGGGAGTTTCGTTCAAACGTCGAGCTTGGCGGCGTGGGGAAAAGAATCCATTTGTCTGAAAACTATGCGCAAACGGCGATAAAGGCGGCGCAGGCGTTAGAGCTTGATTATTGCGGCGTGGATATTTTGGAGAGCGGGAACGGCGTAGTTTGTGAGGTAAATTCCAACGCCTTTTTCGAAGGGATAGAGTCCGTGACAGGCGTGAACGTGGCAAAGGCCTATGCGGAGTATATTCTTTCAAACGGATAAAAACTGAATAAAAAAGCAAAGAAAATTGTCCCCTATGGGGACGATTTTTTTTTGTATTAAAAGCAGGGAATGCTTGACAAGCTTTACAAAGCGTGATATAATAATGTAGTTTAATATGCACAATAGGTGCATTCTGTGAAGGGTGCAAGTATTAGGGAGTTTGTATGACACATAAAAGGGAAGAAACTATCAAGAGTATTTGGGCACGCGTTTTTTTAGGCGTTTTCGACCTGTTTTGGGTTGCGCTTATTGCTTTTGGTGCATTTTGGATTGGAAACTGGTCGGTGACTTCGGGCTTTGATTTTTCTTGGAAATTTGCCTATTGGACAATGGGGAACGTGGTAATAGCGGTCGCGCTCTTCCTGATTTTCGGTCTGTATTCGATGATTTTTTCAACGGCAGGCTTTCCAGAAGCATTCCGTATTCTTATCGTGACGGGGATTGTTGCCGTTGCGAATCTTGTGTTTGTTCCTTTTAGCGGTTGGGGATTAAAAATCGGCTATACGACCGCTTTATTGTACGTATTATTTTTCATTTGCGGATTGGTAGGGACTCGTTTTATGAGCCGTGGCTTGAAAGCTTTGAAGGCGGCGTTTGCAAACGCATTTACGCATAAAAAGCGAGTGATGATCGTTGGGTGCAACAACAATGCCTTTACCCTTATTCGCAATATGGTATTAAAAGAAAAGAGCTTGTATAAGCCCGTTTGTATGTTGGATTCCGACGCGCGGTATTTAGGAAAACGTATTTACGATATCCGTGTCGTTGGTACGCCGCAGGAAGCGAAAGAAATCGTCAAGAAATACCATATTCACGAGATATTTATCGCCGTTTCGACGAAGAAAGCGGAAACGACGGAAATTTTACAATATTGCCGTGATTGCGGTTGTCCCATGCGCTTGTTGCCCGAGCTTTCCAAAATGACGCACGGGGAAATTAGCGTGTCCCAACTTCGTCCTGTTCAAATCGAGGATTTGCTTGGTAGAGAGCAAATTAGCGTGAACTTGAACGAGGTAATGGAATATATCGAGGGGAAGGTCGTGCTTGTCACGGGCGGTGGCGGCTCAATCGGTTCGGAGCTTTGCCGTCAAATTGCTATGCATAACCCTGCACAGCTTATCATTCTCGATATTTATGAAAACAATGCGTACGATATTGAGCAAGAGTTGATTCGCCGCTATCCAAAGCTGAATTTGCTCACGTTGATTGCAAGTATCCGTGATAAGGTGAAGATCCGCGACGTATTCGAGAAGCATAGACCGCAAATCGTCTTTAATGCGGCGGCGCATAAGCACGTACCTTTGATGGAAACGAGCCCGAACGAAGCGGTAAAGAACAACGTGTTCGGTACGTTGAACGTAGCGCGTGCGGCGGACGAGTTCGGCGTGGAAACGTTTGTACAAATTTCCACGGATAAAGCGGTAAATCCCACGAATATCATGGGCGCGACCAAGCGTATTTGTGAAATGATTATTCAAACGATCGGCCGCCATAGTAAAACGACGAAATTTGTTGCGGTACGCTTTGGCAACGTGCTCGGCTCGAACGGCTCGGTAATTCCGCTTTTCAAGCGTCAAATTGCAGAGGGTGGACCTGTCACAATTACGCATAAAGATATTATTCGTTATTTCATGACCATTCCCGAAGCGGTGTCGCTCGTCCTGCAAGCAGGCGCGTATGCAAAGAGCGGACAAATCTTTGTTTTAGATATGGGCGAGCCTGTCAAAATTTACGATTTGGCGTATAATCTTATCAAACTTTCGGGCTATGAACCGAACGTGGATATCGCGATTGAATGTACGGGACTTCGACCGGGTGAAAAGCTCTACGAAGAACGCTTGATGCAGGAAGAAGGCTTGCAAAAGACGGCGAACGGCTTGATTAATATCGCTAAACCGATTCCCTTTGACGAAACGACGTTTTGGGATTCGCTCGATAAGCTTTACGAGGCGGCGCATAGCGAAACGGATAGTATGAAGGAATGGGTAAAAGAACTTGTTCCTACCTACACGATTGACAAGAGAAAGAATGCGGCTTTGAATTATATGAAAGAATTGCAAGCGGCTGATTCTACGGAAGACGAAGCGAAAAACAGTTAAAAGGATACTTATGCTTACGCAAGAAATTTATTCGCAATACGTAAAAATACTCAAAGAAGAGCTGGTACCGGCAATGGGCTGTACCGAGCCGATTTCCATTGCTTATGCGGCGGCAAAAGCACGTGCGGTGCTTGGCGAAACGCCCCGTTCGGCGAAGGTTGCCGTCAGTGGGAATATTGTCAAAAACGCTAAAAGCGTCACCGTACCTCATACGGGTGGTATGCGTGGTATCATCTCGGCGTTTGCGGCGGGTTTGGTCGCAGGGGACGCGGATGCGGAATTAGAAGTTATTGCGCACGTCACGAACGAGCAAATTGAAGAGATTCGCAAGGTCAAGGAAAGCTTTGACGTGGAAGTGGTCACGCCTGACGATGCACGTGTGTTCGATATCGGCATCACCCTCTATTCCCAAAACCACGAATCGTACGTTCGTATCGTAGATACGCATACGAATATCGTTTCGGTAAAGCTCGACGGCAAGACTCTTTACGAGAATATGCCGCAGGAAGAAGACCGAGCGGATAGAAGTTGTTTGAGCGTGGAAAACATCATCGAATTTGCCGATAAGGTGGACGTAGCGGACGTGCAAGAAATTTTACAGCGCCAAATCGACTACAATATGGCGATTGCCGAAAAGGGCTTAAAGGAAAGCTATGGCGCAAACATCGGTAAGGTGCTTTTGCGTACTTATCAACCGGACATTAAAATTACGGCGAAAGCGTATGCGGCGGCGGCAAGCGATGCGAGAATGAACGGCTGCGAACTCCCTGTAATCATCAATTCGGGTAGCGGCAATCAAGGCATTACTGCGTCCGTACCCGTTGTTGTCTATGCAAGGGGTTTACATATTTCCAAGGAAAAGCTCTACCGAGCTTTGTGTGTTTCCAACTTGATTACGATTCATTTGAAAGCAGGCATCGGTGCACTTTCCGCATACTGCGGCGTTGTATCGGCGGGGGCAGGCGCGGCGTGCGGCGTGGCGTACTTACTCGGTGGCAGAATGGAAGAAATTTCCCACACCCTCGTCAACGCCCTTGCGATTGACTCGGGTATTATTTGCGACGGCGCAAAAGCAAGCTGTGCGGCGAAAATTGCTACGGCGGTAGAAAGCGGTTTGCTTGGCTTGAATATGTTCTATAACGGCAATGAATTCTTTGCAGGCGAAGGGATTGTCAAGTCGGGCGTGGAAAACACGATTAAGTCGGTTTCCCAGCTTGCGCAACGCGGTATGAGAGAAACGGACAAGGAAATTATCCGCATTATGCTTGAAGAATCTTAATGCAATAGAACACATAAAACGTAAAAATAGGGCGATTTCTTGTAGAAATCGTCTTTTTTTCTTGCATAAAATATAAAACGGCGTAAAAAGCATGAAATTATTAGGAAAATCAAGAAAAATCTATGATTTTCCCGTTAAAATCCTTGCTTTTTCGATTATATAATGTTATAATAGCCAATAATCAATATTTTTGATTAAAACACGCATCATATTCGATTTTTTCGTTTATTGGGTGTAAAAATGGAGAGAATTATGGAAAGAGTGTATAATTTTTCGGCTGGGCCTTCGATGTTGCCCTTGGAAGTATTGCAAAAAGCGGCTGCGGAAATGTTGAATTACGAAGGGAGTGGGATGTCCGTGATGGAGATGAGTCACCGCTCACCCGTCTATGAAAAAATCATTAGCGAGGCGGAAAGTCTTTTGCGCCAGGTGATGAATATTCCCGAAAATTATAAGGTCTTGTTTTTGCAAGGCGGTGCGTCGACGCAGTTTGCGGCTGTGCCTTTGAATTTAATGAACGGGAGCAAGAAGGCGGACTATATTTTGTCGGGTCAATTCTCGACCAAGGCGTACAAGGAAGCGCAAAAGTATGGGGATGCCGTTGCGGTTGCGAGCAGTAAGGATAGCAATTTCTCGTTTGTGCCTAAAACGGATAAAAATTCGTTTAGGGCGGATGCGGACTACGTGCATATTTGCTTTAACAATACCATTTACGGCACGAAGTTTTCTTATATTCCCGAAACGGGGAACGTTCCTCTCGTGGCGGATATGTCGTCTTGCATTTTGAGCGAACCGGTGGACGTAAGCAAATTCGGTGTTATCTATGCAGGTGCGCAAAAGAATATGTCTGCGGCAGGCTTGACCGTCGTGATTATCCGTGAGGATTTGCTTGGCAACGCAAGAGCGGAAACGCCTACGATGCTCGATTATAAGGTGCAAGCGGAGAATGGCTCGATGTACAATACGCCGCCCACCTATTGCATCTATATTGCAAAGCTTGTTTACGAATGGATTTTGGGGCTTGGCGGCTTGGAAAAAATGCAAGAAATGAACGCAAAAAAAGCCACGCTCTTATACGATTACTTGGATGGACAAAGCTATTACGTTGCGCCCGTAGAAAAGGAAAGCCGTTCGATGATGAACGTGACTTTTGTGACGGGGGATGCGGACTTGGATAAGAAGTTTGCCTCGGAGGCGGCGAAGGCAGGGCTTGTGAACTTGAAAGGTCACCGATCGGTTGGCGGTATGCGCGCTTCGATTTACAATGCGATGCCCTACGAAGGGGTGGAAGCGCTCGTGAAGTTTATGGACGAATTTGCGAAGAACAACCCCAAAGCATAGGTGTGGGTTGAAACGGAGAGAGAATTATGTTGAAAATCAAGTTGATGAATAAAATTGCAAAGGTTGGCACGGACGTTTTAACAAACCGCTATGAAGTGAGTGCGAACGTCGAAAACGAAGATGCGATTATGGTGCGCTCGGCGAACTTGCACGAAATGCCGATAGGTGAAAGCTTACGCGCGATTGCCCGTTGCGGCGCAGGGGTAAACAATATCCCCGTCGACAAATGTACGGAGGCAGGGGTGGTTGTATTCAATACCCCTGGTGCAAACGCGAACGCGGTGAAAGAGCTTGCGATTGCGGCGCTCGTATTGGCTTCGCGCGATATTATCGGCGGTGTGAAATGGGTGGAAACGCTCGCAGGACAAGAGAACGTTGCCAAAACGGTAGAGGCAGGAAAATCCGCATTCGTGGGGCACGAGCTTGCAGGAAAAACGCTCGGGGTAATCGGTCTTGGGGCAATCGGCGGTATGGTCGCAAATGCGGCAATCTCGCTTGGCATGAGCGTTATGGGCTACGATCCGTACATCACGGCAAAGGCGGCTTGGAGTCTTGCTCCGTCCGTCAAGCAGGCATCTGATTATACGGACATTTTCAAGAACTGCGATTATATTTCCTTGCACGTACCCGCAACGCCGCAGACGAAGAATATGATTAACGCAACGACGATTGCGCAAATGAAGAACGGCGCACGGATTTTGAACCTTGCAAGAGCGGATTTGGTAAATGCGGAAGACGTAAAAGCGGCTTTGAAATCGAAAAAACTTGCCGCCTACGTCACCGACTTCCCGACGGACGAAACGGCGGGTGCAGAAGGGGTGATTGCCATTCCCCATCTCGGCGCGTCGACGGTGGAATCGGAAGACCATTGCGCAGTCATGGCGGCGCAACAGCTTGACGAGTTCTTGCTTTGCGGAAATATTCGCAACAGCGTAAACTTCCCCTCGGTAGGAATTCCTATGTCCGACAAGCCGCGCGTTTGTATCATGAATAAAAACATACCGAATATGCTTACGCAAATCACGTCGGCATTCTCGGCGGAGAATATCAACATCGAAAACTTAGCGAACGGTTCGAAAGGGGAAATCGCTTACACAATCGTAGAAACGAACGTAGCGGCGCACGGCGAAATTTTGAATAAGCTTGCGGCAATTGAAGGGGTTTTCGGCGTAAGAGAATTCGATTAAGATAAGGGAAAAATGAAAATAGGGGGTGCGGCTATGTCCGAATCCATTTTGAAAAAAGAAGAGAAAATTGCGCTCGAGCTTCGGGCGTTGTATGCAAAATACGGCTACTTGCCCTATAAAATGAGCAAGTTTGAGGAATATGATTTATATGCGTCGAATAAGGACTTTTTGACGGGCGATAGAGTGATTACCTTCAACGATACGGATGGCAAATTGCTCGCGTTAAAACCCGACGTCACCTTGTCGATTGTCAAAAACGACGTGGCGGCAGGGGATACTCGTAAGGTTTATTATAACGAGAACGTTTATCGCATTTCAGGCGAAACCAAGCAGTTCAAGGAGCTTATGCAGGTGGGCTTGGAGCGCATTGGGGAAATGGGTATCTACGAAGTCTACGAGGCGGTGTATTTGGCGGCGGCAAGCTTGGCGCAAATCAGCCAAAATTTCGTGCTGGATATTTCCCATTTAGGCGTGCTTTCCGCATTGATGGACGAGTGGATTGGCATAAAGCGTGATCCAGCGTTTGAAAAGGCGGCGATGGAATGTCTTGCAGAGAAAAACGCACACGGTCTAATGGCGGTTTGCGAAAAGTACGGCGTTGTGAAAGCAGGGCAGGAAATGCTGCTTGCGGTTGTTGGGGCGTATGGAAAAATGCAAGCTGCGCTTGCGAAAATCGAGCCCTATTGTAAGGGCAAAGCGGCAAGACCGTTTGCACGCTTACAAACCTTGTTTTCCATGCTCGGAAAGACGGAATACGCGGAAAATATCCGTTTGGATTTCTCGGTGGTAAACAACCGTAATTATTACGATAATATCCTTTTCAAGGGCTTTATCGAAGGGGTGTCGGAAAGCGTGCTTTCGGGCGGCAGATACGACAAACTCATGGAACGCTTGGGCAAGAAAACGGGCGCGATTGGGTTTGCGGTATACCTTGATTTGTTGGAAGGTTTTCACGAGGACAAACGGCTGTTAGACGTGGACGTAATGGTGCTGTACGACGATGAAACGGATGCGGAAGCGATTGTAAAAGCGGTGCAGGAAACGGTGCAATCGGGCAAGTTGGTCAGCGCGCAAAAAACGCCGTCGGGCGTGCGGTATCAAACGCTGCTCGATATTAGGGGGTGCGTATGATTAACGTAGCGCTTCCCAAGGGTAGGCTTGGGGAAAAGATATACGATATTTTCGAGGCGGCAGGCTATGAATGTCCGTCCATTAAAGAGCCCAATCGAAAACTCATTTTCGAGAATGAAGAAAAGGGCGTGCGTTATTTTTGGGTGAAACCGTCCGACGTGTCCATTTACGTAGAGCGTGGGGCGGCAGATATCGGCGTTTGCGGCAAGGATATTCTTGCGGAATACGAGCCGAGCGTGTACGAATTATTGGATTTGAAAAAGGGCGTATGTCGTATGGCAGTTGCGGCGAAAAAGGATTTTCACGACGACGGTAGAAACACCTTGAAGGTAGCGACGAAGTTTGTGAATTGCGCCAAGAAATATTACGCGTCAAAGTGCCGTGATATCGACGTAATCCACTTGAACGGCTCGATTGAAATTGCGCCGATTTTAGGGCTTTCGGACGTAATTGTGGACATCGTAGAAACGGGCGCAACGCTTAAAGAAAACGATTTGGAAGTGGTGGAAGAAATTTTCCCCATTAGCGCAAGATTGATTGCGAATAAATCAAGCTTTAAGTTCAAAACGGAAGAAATCGAAACGCTTATGCAAAAGGTAAGCGCATTGATAGGTTGAGAGATGATAAAGATTTTTAAGTGGGGGGAAGTTTCCCCCGAAGAAATTTTCGCAAGAGTGAACCCAACGGCGAGCGTAGAAGGGGTCGTTGCGGAAATTATTGCGGAAGTAATCAAAAATAAAGACGCCGCACTCAAAGCGTACAGCGAAAAGTTCGACGGTGTGCAATTGGATTCCTTGGAAGTCACGCAAGCGGAAATCGACGAGGCGTACCAAAACGCGGATAAAGAATTCGTGCAAATTTTGGAAGAGGCGGCGGCGAATATCCGTGAATTTCACTCCAAGCAGCTCCGTCAAGGCTTTACGATTGAGCGCACGGACGGCGTAATTGTGGGGCAAAAAATCACCGCAATAGATAAGGCGGGCTTGTACGTGCCCGGCGGTACGGCGGCGTATCCGTCTACGGTGCTCATGGACGCAATTCCCGCGAAAATCGCAGGCTGCGAGGAAATTGTAATGGTCACACCCCCGTCTAAGGACGGGAAGGTCAATCCCGACATTTTAACGGCGGCGAAGGTGGCAGGCGTGACGAGGATTTTCAAGGTAGGCGGCGCACAGGCGATTGCTGCGCTTGCATACGGCACGGAAAGTATCCCCAAGGTGGATAAAATCGTCGGGCCGGGGAATGCCTACGTTGCGGAAGCGAAAAAGCAGGTCTTTGGCAAGGTATCGATTGATATGATTGCAGGCCCTAGCGAGATTTTGGTGCTTGCGGACGGCACGAACGATGCGCAATATATTGCGGCGGACTTGCTTTCCCAGGCGGAACACGATAAGATGGCAAGTGCGGTGCTTGTCACGGACAGCGAGGCTTTGGCGTATGCGGTTTCCGAGGAACTGGAAAAGCAAATCCCCTTGCTTTCGAGAAAGGAAATCGCACGCAAATCGATTGACGATAACGGAAAGATTATCGTTGCGGAAAACTTGTTGCAGGCGATTGAGATTTCCAACGAAATTGCGCCCGAGCATTTAGAGGTTTGCGTGGACGAGCCGTTTGTGTATTTGGATAAAATCAAGCACGCAGGCTCGATTTTCCTTGGTAAGAACTGTCCCGAAGCACTCGGCGATTATTACGCAGGGCCGAACCATACCTTGCCTACGAGCGGTACGGCGAAATTCTCTTCTCCGCTTTCGGTGGACGATTTTGTCAAGAAAACACAGTTTTCTTTCTATCCGAAAACGGCTTTGGAAAAGGTTGCGGATAAGGTCGCATATTTTGCGAATAAGGAAGGCTTACAAGCGCACGGAAAGAGTGCGACGATACGATTTGAAAAAAAGGACTAAACGGTTTTATGAGTAAATTTTTCAGCGCGAAGTACGCAAGCTTAACCCCTTACGTACCTGGGGAACAGCCCAAGGATGCGCAATACGTAAAACTCAATACGAACGAATCCCCGTTTGCCCCCCCGAGTTCGGTGGTGGAAGCGGTAAAAGCGGAAGGGGGTAAGTTGCAGCTTTATTCCGATCCCGAGAGCGCGTTACTCACGCAAAAAACAGCGGAAGTGTTGGGGGTAAAGCCCTCGCAGGTACTGATGACGAACGGTTCGGACGAGGCGCCTAATTTTGCATTTATGGCGTTTTGCGACGAAACGCACCCGATTGTGTTTCCCGATATTTCTTACGGATTTTATTCGGTGTTTGCCAAGCTAAACGGCATACCCTATAAAACGATTCCATTGAAGGAAGATTTTTCGGTGGATTATCGGGATTATATGGGGGTAAACGCCAACGTAGTGATTGCAAATCCGAATGCGCCTACGGGGCTTGCGCTTTCGCGCAGCGAGGTGGAAGAAATTTTGAAATCTAACCCCGAAAACGTCGTGATTATCGACGAGGCGTACGTGGATTTTGGCGGCGAGAGCTGTGTGTCGCTCATTGATCGATACGAGAACTTACTCGTCACGCAAACCTTCTCAAAATCCCGGTCTTTGGCAGGCGGGAGATTGGGTATGGCAATCGGGAATGAAAAGCTTATTGCGGACTTAAACACGATTAAATATTCAACGAATCCCTATAACGTAAACCGTATGACGGCGGCGGCAGGGTATGCCGTGCTTTGCGAAACGGAATGGTTTGAAACCTGCGTTCGCACGATACAAGAAAATAGGGAAAGTACAAAACTTCGTTTGCAAGAGCTTGGCTTTACCGTGCTTGATTCCAAAACGAACTTCCTTTTTGCGAAATCGAATAAGGTGTCGGGGGAAGAGTTGTATAAAGAATTAAAAGCGCGCGGCGTACTCGTTCGGCATTTTAGCGGCGAGAGAATTAAAGATTACGTGCGTATCACGATTGGTACGGCGGAGCAAATGCAAACCCTGCTTACCAAAACGGAAGAAATTCTCAAGGAGAAAATGGTATGAGAAGTGCAGAAATCATAAGAAAAACAGCGGAAACGGACATCCATCTTTCGCTCAATTTAGACGGTAGCGGCAAAAGCGAAATTGACAGCGGTTGCGGCTTTTTAGATCACATGCTCACCCTTTTTTCCAAGCATTCGGGCTACGATCTTGCATTGACCTGTAAAGGGGACGTGCAGGTGGATTATCATCATACGGCGGAAGACGTCGGTATTGCGCTCGGGCAAGCCTTTTTGCAGGCGATTGGCGATAAGAAAGGGATTGTTCGCTATGGGGATACGACCCTTCCTATGGACGAGACCTTGATTGCGACGGCAGTGGATATTTCAGGGAGAGATTACCTTTCCTGCGCGCTTGATATTCAAGCGACAAAGGTGGGGGATTTCGACACCGAGCTGTGCGAAGAATTTTTTGCGGCGTTCGTGCGCGAAGCCCGCATTACCCTGCATATCCGTCAGCTTGCAGGGAAAAATGCACACCACATTATCGAGGGTACGTTTAAGTCGGTGGCGAGAACGCTTGGCAAGGCAACGTCGATCGATCCGAGCCGTGCGAATGAAATTCCGTCCACGAAAGGGGTGCTTTAATGATTGCAATTATTGATTACGGCGTGGGGAATTTGTTTTCCATAAAATCATCGTTTGAAGCGGTCGGTGCGGACACGGTAGTCACTTCCGATCCCGAAACGATACGAAACGCCGATAAAATTATGCTCCCTGGCGTGGGTGCGTTTGAGGATGCGGCGAGAAAGCTTAAAGAGAGCGGACTTGCAAAAATCGTCAAGGAAGAGGCGGCAAAAGGTAAACCACTTTTGGGTGTTTGCTTGGGGATGCAGCTCCTGTTTGAACGCAGCCACGAATATGGCTTGCACGAAGGATTAGGGATTTTGAAAGGGGACGTCGTGCAGATGAAAGGGTATATCGACGAAAAACTCAAAGTTCCGCAAATCGGTTGGAATGCATTGAAGTTTACGAAAGAAAGTCCGCTGTTTAAGTATATCAAAGACGGTGATTTTGTGTATTTTGTACACTCGTATTTTGCGAGCGGTTGCGAGGACAGCGTGGCGGCGGTGACGGAATACGATAAAGATTTAACGGCGGCGGTATCGAAGGGCAACGTCTATGGATGTCAATTCCACCCCGAAAAGAGCGGTGACGTCGGCTTGAACATTTTAAGAGCGTTTAGTGAATTATAAGAGAGAGAAAGGAATATGAAAATTTTCCCCGCAATAGATTTATACGGGCAAAAAGCCGTACGTTTGTACAAAGGCGACTATGCGCAAATGACGGTATATAACGACGACCCTGTGTCCGTGGCGAAAGACTTTAAGTCGCAGGGTGCGGAGTATATCCACGTCGTTGATTTAGAGGGCGCAAAGACGGGCGTACCCGCCCATACGGAGATTGTGCGCCGCATTGCACAAGAAACGGGTTTATTCATTGAAATCGGCGGCGGTATCCGTACGATGGAAACGGTGGACGAGTATTTATCGGCAGGCGCAAGCCGTGTGATTTTAGGTACGGCGGCGGTGACGGACGAGGCGTTTTTGAAAGCGGCGCTTGCGAAATACGGCGAAAAAATTGCGGTCGGTGCGGACATTGCGGACGGTAAAATCGCCATTCGCGGTTGGGTGGAAAAATCCGATTACGGCACGGACGAATTTTTATCAAAAATGCAGTTGCTCGGCGTAAAGACGGTTATTTGTACGGACATTTCCAAGGACGGCGCAATGCGTGGTACAAATCGTGCGTTGTATAAAGCAATCGGCGAGAAATATTCGCTTGATATCATTGCATCGGGCGGCGTTTCGTCGATAGAGGACGTGCAAGCGTTGGCGGCGGCGAATACGTACGGGGCAATTATCGGCAAGGCGTACTATATCGGCGCAATCGACTTATGCCAAGCAATCGAGGTGGCGAAATGATTACAAAACGAATTATTCCCTGCTTGGACGTCAAGGACGGCAGGGTAGTGAAAGGGGTAAATTTCACGGGTTTGCGTGAAGTGGCTTCCCCCGTGGCATTGGCGGAATACTATTCCAAGTGCGGTGCGGACGAGCTGGTTTTTTATGATATCACTGCATCTGCTGAGGGCAGGGCTTTGTTCACCGATATTTTGCGGGAAACGGCGAGTAAGGTATTTATCCCTTTGACGGTGGGCGGCGGTATTAAAGACGTATCCGATTTTGAAAGGGTACTTTCTTGCGGCGCAGACAAAGTGAGCGTGAATTCAGGTGCGATTGCAAATCGTACATTGATTGGCGAAGCGGCGAAAAAGTATGGAGATCAATGCGTCGTAATTTCCGCCGATATCAAGCGCGTAAACGGAGACTTCCACGTCTTTGTCAAGGGTGGCAGAGAGGACACGGGCTTGCAAGCTATCGAATGGATTAAACGTTGTGTTGGCGAGGGCGCGGGCGAAGTCGTCG
>JAZORL010000020.1:0-4539 GCA_045656625.1 Candidatus Scatosoma sp.
GGTTCGCCGTTTCTTCGCAACGGGTATTGCAGGTCTTTCCTGCGCAGCTGACTCCTTGTCCGCTATCAAGTACGCAAAGGTTTACCCCGTTCGTAACGAAGACGGTATCGTTGTAGATTACAAGATCGAAGGGGATTATCCTAAGTACGGCAACAACGATGATAGAGTAGACGAAATCGCTGTATGGATCGTTAAGTCGTTCATGAAGAAGGTTAAGAGCCACTACACCTATCGTGAAAGCGTTCCCACGACGTCGATTTTGACGATCACGTCGAACGTTGTATACGGTAAGAAGACGGGTAATACGCCTGACGGTAGACGTGGCGGTACGCCTCTTGCTCCCGGTGCTAACCCTATGCACGGCAGAGATATGAACGGCGCATTGGCTTCCCTTGAATCGGTTGCGAAGATTCCTTACGAATATTCGAGAGACGGTATTTCGAACACCTTCTCGATCACGCCCGGTTCGCTTGGCAGAGAAGACGACTAATCGTTTTCCAACACCGCAAATTCACAGCGAGCTTTCGCGAAGGATTCGCAAAAGCTCGCTGCGGAAAATACAATAATAGAAAGGAGATAATATTATGTCGAATAGAGTAGATAACTTGGTTCAAATGTTGGATACCTACGTTAGCGACGGTGGTTTCCATCTCAACGTAAACGTATTCAATCGTGAAACGCTTTTGGACGCGCAAGCGCATCCTGAAAAATACCCTCAGCTCACCATTCGTGTGTCTGGCTATGCGGTAAATTTCATTAAGCTCACGAAAGAACAACAGGACGACGTTATTTCCAGAACCATTCACGAATCCATGTAATGGTGGCGTTTGGGAATAATGAATGAACACAAAACTGCCGTCGGCAAAGTCGACGGCAGTTTTTTCAAAAAAATCATTTTTTGGATAAATCATGGCAAGAAGAAAAAACACAAAAAGACAAGTAAGAAAACAAGTCGAAAAAGTGGCGAAAAAGTACCCCTTGATCACCTTTATTGTCGTTTTGATTCTCGTGGCGGCGGTGATTGGCGGCTATTTCTTACATAAGAAAGGGATAGTGAATATTCCCTTCTTCGGCGAGCAAGAAACGAGTGAGACCGACGAACCCGTTGGCGGCGGCGAAGTGATTGTCACGGACGAGCTGAGCATTCACTTTTTAGAGCTTGGCAACGGCAACACGGGCGATTGTACGCTGATTGATATCGGCGATACGGAAATTTTAATCGACGCAGGCTCTCGCAAGGGCTCGGCAAAGACGATTCGAAAGTATATCGATCAATATTGCACGGACGGTACGCTTGAATACGTGATTGCAACGCACGCCGACCAAGATCATATTGCGGCATTCGTGGGCGAAAGCGAGAATTCTTCCCGCACGGGCATTTTGTACCAATATAAAGTAGGTACGCTCGTACAATTCGCTTTGACGAACAAAACAACGCAAATTTACAAGGATTACGTGAGTGCGGTGGAATACGCAAAAACGCAGGGTACGGCGGTTTATACGGCACTCGAATGCTGGAATAACGCCAACGGCGCAAGCCGTAGCTACGCCCTTGCGAACGATATCACCATGAATTTCCTTTATCAAAAGTTCTACGAAGAAAAGACGGGTGACGAAAACGACTATTCCGTTTGTATGCTCTTGACACAAGGCACGAATAATTATCTTTTCACGGGCGATTTGGAAAAGCACGGCGAAGCGTCGCTTGTAGAAAGCAATAGCTTACCCAAGTGCAAGCTTTATAAAGGCGGACACCACGGCAGTCCCACGTCGAGTACGGACGCACTTCTTTCGGTTATCAAGCCGGAAATCGTGTGTGTATGCTGCTGTGCAGGTAGCGACGAATATACGGAAGAGCCTGCGAATATGTTCCCTTCGCAAGCCTTTGTGGATAGAATTGCGCCGTACACGCAAAAGGTGTACGTGACGACGATGGTTGCGGATAATGCAAACGGCTATCAATCGATGAACGGAAACATCGTCGTGTCAAGTAGCGGCGGCGAAGTGTCGGTGAACTGCTCAAACAACAACACCCTCTTAAAGGATACGGAGTGGTTTATCAAAAATCGCATTATGCCCGACGCTTGGAGGAAATCCGCGTAAAAAAGGGAAATGGGCGTACCGTGTACGCGTTGAAATAACGGAGTGAAAGATATGCAATTTTCAAGGACGGCGTTTCTTCTTGGGGAAGAAGGCGTAGAAAAATTGAAAAAATCCCGTGTGGCAATCTTTGGGATTGGCGGCGTGGGCGGCTACGTTGCGGAAGCACTCGCGCGTAGCGGCGTAGGTGCGCTCGATTTGATTGATAAGGACGTAGTGAGCGTATCGAATATCAATCGTCAAATTATAGCCCTGCATTCCACGGTCGGAAGAAAGAAAACGGAAGTGATGGCGGAGCGAATCAAGGATATCAACCCCGAAATCCAAGTGACGGTGCACGACGTTTTCTACCTGCCAGAAACGGCGTCGGAGTTTGATTTTTCGAAGTACGATTACGTGGTAGACGCAATCGATACGGTCAGCGGAAAGCTTGCGCTTGTCGAGCAGGCCTATCAGGCAAAAACGCCAATCATCTCGTCTATGGGTGCAGGAAACAAACTCGATCCCACCGCTTTTGAGGTGGAGGATATTTCGAAAACAAGCGTATGTCCGTTGGCGAGGGTAATGCGCCGAGAATTAAAAAAACGGGGCATAGAACACTTGAAAGTGGTCTATTCGAAGGAAGAACCGAAGTCTTCGGAATGCGTAGACGAGGAATCGGGGAAACCGATCCCTGGGAGCATAGCGTTCGTACCGTCGGTCGTCGGCTTGATTTTGGCAGGCGAAGTGATAAAAGATTTAATAAAGTAGGATAGAAAAAATGGCAGAACAAACACAAAAAAGAGAAAAACTCGGTAGTCGACTGGGTTTTATACTATTAAGCGCAGGCTGTGCAATCGGGATCGGGAACGTTTGGAAATTCCCGTATATTGTCGGTCAGTACGGCGGCGGTATTTTCGTATTGATTTATTTATTCTTTTTGGTCATTATGGGCGTACCCGTAATGACGATGGAATTTTCGTTGGGGCGTGCGAGCGGAAAAAGCCCCGTGCTTTTGTATCAAGAATTAGAAAAGCCCGGGCATAAATGGCATATTCACGGCTGGGCGGCGTTGCTTGGCAACTATTTGCTGATGATGTTTTACGTCGTTGTGTCGGGCTGGATGCTCTTGTATTTTAAGGACACTGCATTTGGCACGCTTTCGGATATGTCGGCGGCAGAAGTGGGCGCGCATTTCACGAACGACGTACTCGATAGCCCGCTTGCGATGCTTATTTCGACGTTTATCGTCGTGTTGGCAGGTTTTTTGGTGTGTGGTTTCGGCGTGAAAAAGGGCTTGGAACGGGTCACGAAATTTATGATGATTGCGCTCCTTGTGCTGATGATTGCAATCGCTGTATATTGCTGCTGTATGGACGGCGCATCGGAAGGCTTAAAGTTCTATTTGCAGCCCGACCTTGGACGAATGAAAGAGGCAGGGATTGGCGAAGTAATCGTTGCGGCGATGAAGCAAGCCTTCTTTACGCTCAGCCTTGGTATCGGCGCAATGGCGATTTTCGGCAGCTATATCGGCAAAGAACGCTCGCTTATGGGCGAATCGGTCAGCGTGGCGTTGCTTGATACGTTCGTTGCGTTTACGTCGGGTTTGATCGTATTCCCTGCGTGCTTTGCCTTCAACGGCGGCGCGACGGACAGCGGTCCGAGCTTGATTTTCGTGACATTGCCAAACATTTTCAATAATATGCCGATGGGGCAGCTTTGGGGCTCGCTTTTCTTCGTGTTTATGGTGTTCGCGGCGTTCTCGACCGTGATCGGCGTATTTGAATTGATTGTGGCTTGCTGCTGCGAAAAATTCGGTTGGAGTAGAGTTAAATCCTGCGTAATCAACGGGGTTTTGATGTGCATTTTGGCGTTGCCTTGCATTTTCGGCTTCAATATTTGGTCGGATTTTGCTCCTGCTGATATGAACATTATGGACTGGGAAGATTTCCTCGTGTCGAATATTTTATTGCCGCTCGGCTCTCTTGTATTCGTGCTGTTCTGTACGACCAAATGGGGCTGGGGCTGGAAGAATTTTGAGGAAGAGGCGAACGCAGGCAAGGGCTTGAAGGTGAAGAAATGGATGCGTTGGTATATGACCTACGTGCTTCCCGTAATCATTTTCATCTTGTTTGTAGTGGGCATTTTGCAAGCCTTTAAGGTGATGTAAAACAGGATAGAATAGAAAAACCACCGTTGCGGTTCGCAACGGCGGGTTTGTATGGATTTTTTCAAAATAAGGCTACCATGTGCGCATTTATTCTCGTTCCTCGACCTTTTTAATGTCGTACGGCGTGCTTTGATATACAAAGTAATTGAGCCAGTTGGAAAAGAGCAAATGTGCGTGTCCACGCCAAGAAACGATGGGGGGAAGCGTCGCATCGTCTTCGGGGAAATAGTTTTCGGGAATGGTGATCGGCTTGCCTTGCGAAAGATCGCGAAGGTATTCGTTTTTCAAGG
>JAZORL010000021.1:0-21484 GCA_045656625.1 Candidatus Scatosoma sp.
CATAACTCGACTGGATATTTTACCTATAAGGATTTCTTTGAATATATCCATAGTACTATGACAAAACAGGGTGGGTTAAAAATACTTAATGCTTTTGTGGAGTATAATCTTTTAATCAAAGATATTAACAAGAAAAAAGAAGCTATTTATAAAGTTAACCCTGAAGTTTTAACTTACAAATTTCAAAAGTAAAGGGAGAATAAACAATGAACGCGGTAATTTACGCACGGTAATGTTCCAGTTCCAAGTATTGAGGAACAACAGCGTATTATTGCTCAATGAGATTCAGAAAGAGCACTGATTACCCCTGCTTTTGATATCGCAAATAAATTTTCTGAAAAGATTAAAACCAAAATAGATGAATTGTGGGGTGAGTACGATGTCGGAGTCCGTTCTTGGATTTTAGAAAACCGAAAAAAACAAAGCAAAAAGCACAAAAAACTATTAAAAATAGCTCATTTTGCCACCTTTTGAATTTTTACTCCCCAATGCAAAATTTCTAACTCCCCAAAAGGAAGAAACGAATAAGATAACACAAGATAAAAAAAGTGAGTAGGGACTCGAAGTCGTTTGCGAAGTGCCTGAAATCCTTATAAATAAAGGGATTCAGCGTTTCTTGAACCAAATCGTGTGCCAAAAAAATTAATCAAAAATAGCATAAAATTTCGCTGTTTGAAAGTTTGTTTTTATAGTATCAAGGTGAAGGACCTTGATATTTTTTAATATAAAATAAGATAGTTGAGTCGTTTTCTGATAGTGCTTTGTGGCCCACGTTTTAAATTTTCGAAAGGTGGAAACTTCGGTTTTCTTTTTATATAGAATGGAAAAGAAATTAAGGCTTTGAATTTTGATAATTCCAATATCCTTCAATCGTATAATAATATGTTTTTACAATCTATGTAATCAACTGCCTGTATAGGTGCGTATAATGGAAGTTGTGGCAAGTTGAGATGGAGGACAGCCGAATAATTTTAAATATTGCTTATAAAAGGAAGTATAAGTTTGAAATCCACATTGCAGATATATTTCGGTGGGGCGTTTTCCGGAATATAATAACTTTTGAGCGATAAGCAATCTTTTATTGTTGATGTATTTTTTTGGGGAAATTTTCAATTGTTCTTTGAAAATTTTAAATAAATAGGATTCGGATATATATAATTTTTTTGAAATTTCCGATACGTCTTTTACGGTAAAAAGATTGTCATTTATATATTTAAGAGTACTGGATAAAATAGGCGAAATAATATCATAAGACTTGTTTTCAGAGGAATGTATTTTTAAATTATAAACAAGTTCTTTGATGAACGAGAAAAATAAATCTATAAATTCCGTTTCTGTTAATTTTGAATAGTAAAAGTCTGTTTTTTTGAAAATTTCAACTATGAAATTATCGCAATGACTAATATGTTCGAGCGAGGACGGGAGTAAATCGGTAAAAAGACGCAAAAATTCTTCTTTGTCAAACAAAATATTATAACGTTCATAAGGCGTATCATCAAGAATTTCTATATAATGATAACGATTTGGGCGAATCAAAACAATATCGTTCGGTTTTAATTGATATCGCTTGTCTTCTATGATGTAATTTACGTTGCCGCGTAGAAAAAAAACTATTTCATACGCATTATGGGAATGTACTTGAAATTGTGTATTTGTCGGGCTTTTAAACGTATAGTGATTGAAAATAAAATTGTTCCTTTGAATTTTAATTTTTGTATCGATCATTTTTCACCTCTTTTGTTTGACCTATCTCAATAACAATTATTTTATCAAAAAAAAATAGTTTTGTCAATATAAAATTGCATATTTAACCATTTACATTAAGAAAAATAGTGTTATAATGGTTATAACAATATTAAATTTGCGGAAGGTATAAAAAATGAATTATATATTGTCGGCATTTGCGGACGAATACTCAGATATTTTTGTAGAGCAGGCGAGAATGTTGCAAGCGAACGGATTTTCCCACGTGGAGCTTCGGCAGGTAAATGGGAAAAACGTATTTGAATTGACGAAAAAAGATGTTGTGGAAATAAAAAAAGTTTTAGATGAAAACGGATTGTGTGTTTCTGCGATCGGATCGCCTATAGGAAAAATAAAGATCGGAGGCGATTTGTCGGCGTATTACGAGAAGATAAAAAAATTATTTGAAACGGCGGAGTTTTTAGGGGCTAATTACGTTCGGATATTTAGTTTTTACCCTTCGGAAGGGAAAAGGATTGAGGAGCAAAAAAACGAGGTTTTTGCCGCGTTGGAAGAAATTGTGAAAATTTCCGAGCATTACAATATTACGTTGTGCCATGAAAACGAGGCAAAAATATACGGGGAGAGCCCTGATAATTGTTTAAAAATTGCAAAATATTTCGATGGAAAAATTCGATGCGTATTCGATATGGGGAATTTTGTTCTTGACGGCTATAATCCGTTTGATGCGTATTTGAAGTTGTTGCCATACATTGAATATTTTCATATTAAAGACGCGTTGTATGCGGGGGCAGTCGTACCGGCAGGTAAGGGGGAAGCCCAGATTCAACAGATTTTAGAGGATTTTAAATTGCGTACAAAAAAAGATACGGTCATTACGCTTGAACCACATTTACAAACGTTCGCTGGGCTAAACGCACTTGTAGGCAAGAGTTTTGAAAATCCTTATAAATACGAAAATCAAAAAGTTGCATTTATTGACGCAATTGCACATTTAAAAAATATTATAAGAGGTCTTATACAACAATGAAAACTTTTAAACGAGATAAATTAGTAGTAGAAATTTTTGAAAATCGCATAGCTATGGGTGAGCAAGCGGCGAAAGACATAGCGTCGAAAATTAAGGAATTGCTGAGTATTAAAAGCGAAATAAATATGATATTTGCCGCTGCGCCTTCGCAAAATGAGGTGTTGTATGCGCTGGTAAACGATCATTCTATTGAATGGAATAGAGTGAACGCGTATCACATGGACGAATATATCGGGTTAGATAAGAATGCTCCCCAAGGCTTTGGGAATTTCTTAAAAGACCATATTTTCGGTCTTGTGCCGTTTAAGAGCGTGAATTATATTGATATTACGGCAACCGATCCTGAGGCGGAAGCGGAAAGATACGGCAAACTTTTGGAAAAGAACCCGACGGATATCGTTATTATGGGGATCGGCGAAAATGGGCATATCGCATTCAACGATCCGCCTGTGGCTGACTTTAACGATGAAAAAGTAGTAAAGCCTGTGAAGTTGGACGAGGTATGCCGTCAACAGCAAGTCAACGACGGTTGTTTTGCTAGCATTGATAAAGTGCCTACGCACGCCATGACTTTGACTGTTCCCACTTTAGTAAAAGCACCGTATTTGTTCTGTATCGTACCTGCGCCGACAAAAGCAAAAGCTGTGTATGAAACACTCAACGGCAACGTTGACGAGCATTGTCCTGCTAGTGTATTGAGAACGCACGATAATGCAAAATTATATTTGGATGATCAAAGCTCGAAATTATTATGATTAGAATTAGAAGTGATAAAATTATTATAGGCGAAAGCTTATTCGACGGCTACGTGTACGTGAACGACGGAAAAATCACGGAAGTGACGGGACAAGCACGACCCGTAGAGAAAGAATATGATTGTACGGGTAAATATGTAAGCGCGGGTTTTATCGATATGCATACGCATGGCGCAGGCGGCTATGCGTTTATGAACAGTAGCGTAGAAGATGTGGTAAACGGCTGTGATTATCATTTGGCGCACGGCACGACGAGTATTGTTCCTACGATATCCGCAGGCGAATTTGAAACGATGAAACAAGCCGTTATCAATATTCATAAAGCAAAAGGCAAAGCGAAAGGGAATATTTTAGGGGCGCATTTAGAAGGTCCGTATCTTTCACCTAAGCAAGCTGGTGCGCAATGCCCCGTTTTTATTACACCACCAATTCAAGCGGATTATCAAAGTTTAATAGAAGAATACGGCGAAAGCATTGCGCGTTGGACTTACGCACCGGAAAATGACGAGAAAGGCGAGTTTTGTAAATATTTGACAGAGCATCATATTCTTGTGTCGGCAGGGCATACGGATGCGAAATACGAAGATATGCAGGTGGCAATTGAAAACGGTTGCAAGCTAATCACGCATTTGTATTCTTGCACGTCTACGGTAACCCGTGATCACGGTTTTCGTTCGCTGGGAGTAATCGAAAGTGCGTATTTGCGTGATGAATTGTATGTGGAAATCATAGCCGACGGAAAGCATTTACCGCCCGATCTTATCAAGATGATAATCAAGATTAAGGGGACGGATAAGGTGGCTCTGATAACAGACAGCCTTGAAATTGCAGGTACGGATATTCAAGAAGGCGTAATGAGCGGGACGGAATTTATCGTAGAAGACGGTGTTTGTAAACTCAAAGACAGAAGTGCGTTCGCTGGAAGCATAGCTACGGCGGATAAGCTTATTAAAACGCTTGTAAACGATTGCGGCTACGAGATTCCGACGGCGGTAAAAATGTTAACTGAGGTGTCGGGGAAATTGCTCGGCTTGAAGAAAGGAAAGATTTTTCCTGACTATGATGCGGATTTGATCGTGTTCGACGAAAACATAAACGTTCAAAATGTATTTGTAAATGGAAAAGAAATTTATTTTTAATATCCAAAGAAAGGAGGATAAACAATGAAAAAAGTAATTATTCTTGGTTGCGAAAATTCACATGCCGATCAATTTTTACGGTTTATGCGAGATAAAACACAATTCTTAGATATGGAAGTGATCGGTGTATATAGCGATGATAAATCGGCGGCAGAATGCTTGAAAGAAAAATATGGCGTTCCCGTAATGGAATCGTTTGACGAGGCTGTTGGTAAGGTGGATGGAGTAATTGTAACGGCACGGCACGGTGATAATCATTATAAGTTCGCAAAACCGTATATTGAAAGCGGTGTGCCAATGTTTATTGATAAACCCATTACGATAAAAGAAGAAGACGCGATTGAATTTATGCGCAAATGTAAAGAGCATAATATTGCGATTTGCGGTGGGTCTGCGTGTAAGCATGCGGATTTTGTAAAAGAATTAAAAAGAGATGCGGAAAACGGATTTGACGGAAAAACGCTCGGCGGTTATTTGCGTTTTCCGATACTCAGAAATAACCCGAACGGCGGTTTTTTCTTTTATGCTCAACATCTCGTGGAGATTGCAGGGGAAATATTTGGGAAATATCCGCGTAGCGTAAAGGCGTATGAAAAAGGCGGGTTAGTGACTGTGATTTTCCGTTATGACGACTACGATGTAGAAGGTTTGTATGTGGAAGCGAATCATACTTGCTATTACGCAGCTCGAGTATCTGAAACGCAAGTGAAAGGAGCGGCGTTTGATATGTTTGCCGACGATCCGTATATTTGCGAGCTGGAAGAATTACATTCGCTTTTGCATGGGGCTAAAGGGGTGGATTACACCGACTTTATTTCTCCCGTGTTTCTAATGAATGCAATTAAATACTCGCTTGATAGCGGTAGAGAAGTTGAAATTAAGAAAATTTATCTTTGACCTACAAAGAAAAAAAATTCATAAATAGTATAGTTTTGGCAATGTAATTGGAAATATTTTGCTATTTACATTATGCTTTACATAGTGTATAATATTATAAACTGAAATAAAATGCAGATAAAAAGGATGGATAGTTTTATGAAGAAACTAAAAGTAGCGATTATAGGACAAGGCAGAAGTGGTAGAGATATCCACGGGGTGTTTTTTAAGTCGGAATTTAATGATAAGTATGAAGTTAAATACGTGGTGGAAAAGGACAAAGAACGTCGTGACCGTTCGGAAAAGGAATATGAGGGTTGCATAGGACTTGCAGATTATAAAGAGTTGTTCGATAAGAACGTAGATCTTGTGGTCAATGCTTCCTATTCGGAGATGCACTATGAAATCACGAAAGATTTACTAGAACACGGAAAAAACGTGTTGGTGGAAAAGCCGTTTGCGCGTAGCGTTTACGAGTGTGAAACGCTGATTAAAACAGCAAAACGTTGCGGCGTGCTTTTAGCGGTATTTCAGAATACGTTTTATGCGCCGTTTTATTTGGATGCACTGCAAATAGTCCAAGAGAAAAACCTACTCGGCGAAATTAAGCAGATAAGCATTCATTATAATGCGTTTGCTCGGCGGTGGGACTGGCAAACTTTGCAAAAGAAAATGGGCGGCAGCGTCTATAATACCGGTCCGCACCCGATAGGGATAGCGATGGGTTTTTTAGGTTTTTCTTCGGAGATAAAAGTAGCCTTTTCAAAATTAGATACGGCAATTACGAGTGGCGACGCAGAAGATTATGTAAAAATTGTTTTAACTGCACCAAATAAACCGGTAATCGATATAGAGATCAATTCCACTGACGCTTACAGCGATTACAATCTCAAATTACAGGGTTCAAAGGGTACGATGAAGAGTACGCCTTCGAAATTTGAACGCAAATACATCGTGGAGGGAGATAACCCCGAAAAGCTTGTGATAGAAGAATCATTAAAAGATGAAAACGGACTGCCTATTTATTGTACGGAGAATCTGATAATGCATGAAGAAAAAGGGGAATACAGCGGCACGGCGTTTGACGTGGGTACAAGAAAGGTGTACGAAGACGTGTATTATGCAATTACGGAAAATAAAGCTCTTGATTATCCGCCGGAAACGATTAAAAACTTGATAAGGATTATTGAATTGGTACATGCGGAAAATCCGTTGCCGATGAAATTTTAATGGGGAAAAAAGAATGAAGAAAAAGATAAAAGTTTCGATTGTGGGGGCGGGGAATCGCGGATGTATATATGCGTCCTATGCACTATCGCACCCAGACGATATGAAAGTTTGTGCGGTAGTCGATCCAAACGTATTGCATCGAACAGAGCTTGGAAAATTACACGGCGTAAAAACAGAAATGCTCTTCTCTTCCGTAGAGGACTTTATTCAAAAGAAAGTAGAATGCGACGTGGTAATCAATGCTACGATTGACCAGTTGCATTACTCAATCACAAAAAAGCTTTTACTTAGCGATTATAACGTGCTAATGGAAAAGCCTATCACTGCGAACCAGGAAGAGCTTCTAGATTTGGAGCGATTGGCAAAAAAGCAAGGAAGAATGCTTGCTGTTTGCCACGTACTTAGATATTCGCCTTTTTATCGAACGATAAAAGAAGAGCTGATAAAGGGTTCGATAGGGAAAATTACGTCGATTAATATGGCGGAACACGTAGAAGTGGGACACTATCTTGAATCGTACGTGGTTGGGAAATGGAAAAGCGAGCAAGAATGCGGTTCATCGTTTTTATTAGCAAAGTCTTGTCACGATCTTGACGTAATGTGTTGGTTGAACGAAGAGGTAGAGCCTAAAAAAGTAGTGAGCTTTGCAGAGCGAAAAATTTTTCTGCCAGAAAACGCACCCGAGGGACATGCGAAGAGATGCTACGAATGCGAGAGAGAGAAAGATTGTAAGTATTCGCTGAAAAGATTTTTCGCATTGCCGTATTCAAAAAGAATACGAATTGTAAACGATATAAACAAGAGCCTTTCTGAGATTACTGACGAAGATATCAACGAACAGGTAAAAAACAGCGATTACGGAAAGTGCGCGTATGAAATGAAAGATCAGGTAGATCGGCAGCACGTGACGATAGAATTTTCAAACGGTTCAATTGGTTCGTTTCAGCTGGTTGGAGCGGCACCGTTTGGGAATAGATATATCCACGTCGTTGGTGAAAACGGCGAATTGTACGGAAATATGAGCGAAGGAAAATATCTGCTGCGCACCTACAATTTCGAAACGTTTCAAAAGACTGAAAAAATCGTGGATGCAAAAGGTGATAATTCCGACGGACACGGCGGCGGAGATACAGGCATCATGCGGGATTTAATTGCATATTTGCGCGGTGAAGGGACTTCGGTATCCATGACGAAAATTGAGGATTCCGTGAACGGTCATCTGTCCGTCTATGCAGCGGAAATTTCAAGAAAAGAAAATAGAATAGTAGAGTTTTCCAAAGAGTTTTTTAGAGATTAAACAATCATACAAAGTATTGTTCAAATGAATTAAATAAAAAAATAAAAGGAGGTAAAATTATGAAAAAACAAGTGGTGGCATGTTTATTAGCTGTAGCTACTGGTATTATGACGTTCGGAGGGTGTTCAGATAATTCAAGAGGAGATGGTGATTATGCTGACAAAACGGTGTTGAATATTGGTAATTACGACGGAGGGATAGGACATGCATGGTTAGAAGCTACGGCGAAAAATTTTGAAGAAGCGTATAAGGATTGGGTGAATCCCGACAATCCCGACAAGGTGGGGGTAAAGGTAAAAATTACAAATAAGAAAGGTCCTTTTCAAACGACGACTTTAAATAATAATATTCCTTATGATAACTTGGATATTTATTATACGAATATAGCGTACGAAGCGGGTGTGAAAGCGGGAGTATTTCTTGATATTACCGATTGGATAGAAGAGAAAATATTCGATACGGACGGCGAACTCGCTTCTCTTACGGGAAACGTAGCTGTAAAATCTATTTTGGATACGATGGATTCCCGTTGGCAGAAAAGCTACAACGTTTCTACGGTGGAAGGTGAAAACGAGTATTATGCAATTCCTTATTTTTATAGTGTAGGCGGTGTATGGTTTGACGGCGACTTGTTTGATAACAAAGGATTATATTTTGGGAAAGACGGTCAACTTGGATTGTCGTGGGCTACGCATCGGCATCTGCTTTCGGCGGGACCTGACGGTATAATCGGAAATTATGATGATGGACAGCCTGCTACGATGGGACAATTTGTGGAGTTGCTTGAACATATGATTGCAATAGGTGTCACGCCTTTCACGTGGTCTACGGCTAATACGTATCAGCGTACGGCTGCGTTAACGGCGATGCTTGCGAATTATATGGGAAAGGATGCTACTCAAAAATTATGGACGGAAAACGATATTTCGCCGATCATCCAAAGCGATGGATTGAAGGCGGCGATTGCGTTTGCAGAAATCCTCGGTAAAAACGGGACGAAATACGTTTCTGAAAAAGCGTTTACAAGTAATACGCATACGGCAGCCCAGGAAGAATTTATTTATTCAAAAGACTCCGCTTCGTCGATTGCAATGTTCTTAGAATATAGTTGGTGGGAAAGTGAGATTCGACAAGGTTTCAACGATATGGGCGATTACAATGAAGCTGACGGCTACGGCAAGCGGAATTTCCGTTTGATGTGTATGCCGAATTTTAGCGAAGCCGACGAGGTAAAGTTTGGCGTGCCCGCCAAAAATATGGAAAAGCAAACGATTTATGCGGAAAATTCCTATAACGCAGTAGTCGTGAGTAGCTATACGAAACAACCGCTTTTAGCGAAAATGTTTTTCCAGTTTAACCAGCAACGCTCGGAACTTGTTTCCTATGCGGCGCATACGAGCTGTTTCCGTCCTTTCGAATACCTTGAAAATATTACTGAGGATGAATATAACACTTGTACGAAGATGGTACGGAATGTACTTGATCTTATGAAACAAGATACGACGGAAGTGGTAATAGCCGAACTTTGGTCGGATAGCTTAAAAAATAATTTGGAGATGCTGAGAGATTTGCCTTTCAAAGCGTTAATGCCCGCGGCGGAAAAAGAGCCTATCGCATATTTCTATAATAATAGAACTAAAACTGCGGCTGAATACATAGCAGGTATTTCTGCCTATTATGAGCGGAATTTCTAAACAGAGCGATAAAAAAACAGATATAGGAAAGAATAAAATGAGTATTAGATCAACTTTTTCCAAGCGAAATATCCAGAAAAAATGGCGCGAATGGATGTTTTTGAGTTTCCTTCTTATTATTCCCGTCACCCAGTTTATTTTAATGTATTGTTGTGTGAATATCAACAGTATATTGTTGGCCTTTAAAAGATACGATAATCCTGATTTTGTATGGAATGGACTCAATAATTTTAAGGAATTTTTTCAAAATATAACGACGGTACCGTATGCAATGCGTATAAAAAATTCCGTTATTCTTTACCTTTCTGGACTATTGATTAGCACACCGATGGCAATATTGATTAGCTACGTTTTGTGGCGGAAGTTACCGGGATATAAATTTTTTCAGGTTGTATTTTTTCTTCCTACAATTATTTCTTCGATTGTGTTTGTCGTGCTTGCAAAAAACTATATTGATAGGGTACTTCCTTATGTGTTTAACGCGCCGAACGATCTATTACAAAATCGTACGACGGGATTTCAAACTGTCTTAATCTACGGTATATTAATCGGATTCGGCGCACAAATAGTAATGTATTTAGGGTCGCTGAGCGGTGTAAACGAATCGGTGGTTGAATATGCAAAAATAGACGGGATGAATTTCTTTCAAGAGTTGATTTTTGTGGCGTTTCCGAAAATGTATGGTACTCTCTCCACTTATCTCGTAGTCGGGATAGCGGGATTTTTCACGAACTATGGACAATTATATTCTTTTTACTCGTGGGGAGCGCCAAACGAATTTCAAACTTTAGGGTATTATTACTTTGTCGAAGTTGTGAACATTGGGAAGGAAACAGCATATTGCTCTGCTTCTGCTGCGGGGGTAGTGTTTACGTTGATTGCCTTACCTCTCACAATTGGGATGCGAAAATTGACCTATCGTTTGCAACCGAAGGAGGAATAACGAGATGAAAATAAAAGAAACAAAATTACATAAGAATAACGATCCTGCGTCGATTCTTTCGTTCCTTATCTTGCTTGCGTGGACGATGCTCTTGTTTTCGTTGATAATTTGGGGTTTTTTTTCATCGTTAAAAAGCAGACCTGAATTTTCAGGAATAGGAAGTTATGATAATACGTCGCCTCTTGCTTTTCCTGTAAAATGGTTGTGGTCAAATTATAAAGATGCGTTTCAATTCATTGCTGTGCCCGTCTCGTCATACTTCGTTCGGTTTGGCGAGATGATGTTGAATTCCTTGATTTATGCGATAGGCTGTACGTTTTGTTCTACGGTTTCGCCTATGCTTGTGGCTTACGCTTGCGCAAAATATGATTTTAAATTAGGAAAAGTTCTTTATATGATCGTGCTTACCGTACTGGTAATCCCTATTGTGGGGAATCAGGCGTCGGAATTGCAAATGTCGCGCTTACTTGGTTTATACGATAATTTTTTAGGCGTATTTTTTATGCGTGCCGGATTTACGAACATGTATTTCTTAATATTCTATGAGGCGTTTAAAGGACAGTCGAATACATACGCCGAAGCCGCACGTATCGACGGCGCAGGGGATTTTACCGTGTTTTTTCGCATTGCAATTCCTCTTATTATACCGGTGTTTGTGGGCGTGGCAATTCTTGTGTTTATTGATGCTTGGAACAATTATTCGGTATCACTCATATATTTGCCGAGTCATCCAGTAGTGACCCTCGGATTATTTTATATGCAGGGTAATACTGCGACGAAGATGACGGTGCCTATTCTCATTGCGGGGGCGTATATTGTGTGTGTGCCCACGATTGTGTTGTTTGTTTTATTCCGTGATAAAATTATGGGGAATTTAAGCATCGGCGGTATCAAGGAATAAAGCGAAAGGAAAATATGTAGGAGTAATAATATGTTTATAAAGAAAATTTTTCAAAAAAATGTAAGACGTTTCTTGTGTGTAATTGCTACTATTTGCGCAACGGTTGCTTTTATGGCGGGGTGTGCAGCGACTACAGGGAATACGGAAGATAAAGTAAAATACGATATTGATTTTGTTGCAACCGAATATAGTTGCAATCAAACGCTTTCGATTCCGCAGGGTACAGTACATACTGAAAATGGAAAATATTCTATGAAATCTGAGCTTATCTATCCGGACGGTACGATGAGTGACGGGAAAGACGTTTATTTGAATCAATCGGGGGATTATACGCTGAAATATTACGTACAAGCGCAAGGCGTAAATTATGAAAAAACGTTTTCATTTAGAGTTTACGATGGAATGGCTTCCTTATTTGAGGCGAATGACGGAGCGTATATAGAGGCGGATGCGCAAATGCCGGATGCGTTGAAAGATTATAAGCAACCGATTAATGGACAGTGGCGCGTTTACGGAGATAAGATTGACGGGGTAGAACTCGGGGATTTTAACGGTGTGGGGCTGACTTTCAAAAAAGATGGAGCGAAGGTTACCTTTAAAAAACCGATTGATTTAAATGAGTTTGATAAGACAAAAAATATTTTGCAGTTTTATTTTACTCCGGAAGTGATGGGAACTGCGGATATGAAAGGAATTAAAATTAGGCTGACCGACCTGTACGACGAGTCGAAGTACGTACAGTTTGTTCTTGCTGACGCTGGAAACGTGGGATACGGGCATTGGTTTTCCGTGAATACGCAATATTCGGACGAAGTGGTCAATTATTCTGCTTGGGCCACTTATTCCAACGTGTATCCTCATATTCAAACGCCGTTTGTAGGGAAAATGGGGAATACTGCGCATTCCATTGCTTCTTTGGTATACGAGAGCGGAAATTTCTATTTCTATCCAAATTTTAACACGGTCGAAAGATATAATATGGCGGCTTCGGCAGAAGAGATTGATAGAGAATTTGGTGGATTCACTACCAACGAAGTGATTATTTCTATTGAGTGCGATGCGCTTGCCATGGAAGGGGCAACAGGAAGAATGATCGTATCGGAGGTTGATGGGCGTACTGCCTACGGGAAAGTGGAGGAATCGGAAGATGATTTTTTGAAAACTTCTGTGGATTTCGACGGCTATGCTGAAAATGCCATACCTTACGGTATAGCAGGAGAAAAGAGCTCTTATCCGGTGTTCCCTTGTATTGCGTACAGTTTCCTTGACGGACTTCTTACAGAACCGCAGGTGAAAGTATATTACGGTGTGTTTGGAGTAGAGGTGCCGGTGAAAGACGGTAGATTTCCTACGCAGAAAGCAGGCGTTTATTATATCGAATATACATTTGAAGCACTAGCGAAAGGCGAGAACGTGCGTCAAGTTATCGTAGAAGTAAAAGAAGAATATATTTCGGGTGATGAAATTGAAATCGTCGTTTCCGAACAAATAAAAAATTCAACGATTCTTGGAGAGAAGGTGTTTCTTTATCAGCCCCAAGTGACTGGCGGGACTGGGAAAATTGCGTTGTCCACGAGTGTTTTCTTTGAAGATATCCCCGTAGAGATATGCACTTCGGGTGAATATGATTATTTTATATGCGAAGCCATAGGTGCGTATGAAATCGAATATATCGTAAGTGATTACACGGGTATAGAAACGAAACAAACGTTTAAAGTTGTTTGTGATTTGCCGAATGTCGAGCTTGCTTTTACGCCGTCGTTGCCAAAGGGAATTAAAACGGGTGAAAAGGTTGTTTTTCCTACCGTTCCAATTACAAAATATAACGAAGACGGTACGGTGGCGAAAAAAGAAAACGGCGCCATCTATGTGGATAACGTAGAAATCAAAAACGGCGAATATATCGCTACGAGCATTGGTGAAAAGACGATAGAATACCGTTATGAAGATGAAGTTTTGTATTCGTCGAAAGTTACGGCGCTCGAAATTAAAGAAGGCATAGGTTTCATGTCGAAATATTTCGTTACGGATGGTTTAAATTATTCCGACGATAACGGTAGACTCGCATTTTCTTCAGAATTGGGAGGAACGGTATCGTTTATAAACAAGATATTCGTTCGTGATTTTTCGATTTCGTTTTTTACAAAAGGGGAATATGAAAGTATTTCATTATTTTTGTATGATTCCCTTAATGCGGAAATCGAAATAGAGATTAGAATTGAAAATCGTAACGGCAAGTATTTTGTGGGAACGAACGGAAGTGATTTTATAGAAACAACGAAAGAGGAAATAGGCGGCGGGGCATATCCTTGTACTTTTGTAATTTCGGCGAATGATTATTCTATAAGAAACGAAAAAGGGAAGCAGATCGGCTCTTTAAAGTATACGTTGAATCACGAACAATTCACGGGATTTGCAAGTGAAAGTGTATATATTCGCTATGAGGTGCAGGGAAGCGGAGGGATTGCTATTGAAGCCATTCACGGGCAATATTTTAAAACGACGCAATCACGAGATCTTACGCCGGCAATATTGTACTTTAACGAAAAAATACCCGCATATAAAGAGGTGAAAAAAGGGGAAGCCGTGACTCTTCCTAAAATCAAAATGATTTACGACGTGCTTTCCAATACTACGGAATGTATCATCGATATTAAAGCTCCTGATGGAAAAACAAGTATTAAAAAAGGTGCTTATGCGGAAGGGATTTCTTTTGTTGCGGAAGAGTACGGCAACTACACGGTGCGTTATACCTATCACGATTCTAACGTAACGAATTCGGTTACGTACAATTATACCGTAATGGTGACGGAGACAAACCCTCCCGTAATTCGCTTGACGGGAAGTTGTGTTGAAACGGCAAAGGTCGGAAATGAATATACACTAGCAAATTATGTTGTAACGGACGACAGCACGGAAACGGAAAAAATTGAAGTGGTCGCGATGGCTATTGATCCCGATTATAATACCTATTATTTAATTAAAGACGGGAAATACGTGTTTCCTAGAGCAGGTGTTTACACGATTCGCATACAGGCTTACGACAGATTTTATAACACGGCGCGGTTGGAATATGTCGTAGTGGTTACGGAATAAGGAGCGAAAAATATGAAAAATTCCAAAAAAAAGATATTATGTATTATACTAGCAGCGATTACAACTTTTGGTTTAACTGCTTGTGGAAAAGACGTTGATAAAAGTCCTGATACAAATACAGTAGAACAATTGAAAATTGCAGATCGAGAATATTTTTCTAATGCGAAAGATGCGAACGGAAACGATTTAAAGCTTATAGAGAATGGACAAAGCGAGTATGTGATTGTTTGCCCTGAAAAACCAAATTCTTTTGAAAAGCTGGCAACGAATGAACTGAGCTCGATTTTATATAAGTCGACGGGTTGCGAACTTCGCGTGTGTAGCGACAAGGGGATTGTTTACGACGAATCAAAGTGTTATTTGTCGGTCGGAAACACCGAAGTGTTTAAAGCTGCGAATTTAGAAATCAGCGAGGAAAAACTCGGCGTGCGCGGATTTTGTTTGTCGACTCGTGGCAAGCAGGTGTTGATGAATGGCGCAGAGGGATACGGGGTGTTGAATGCGGTGTATAAATTCTTGTATTACGAGGTAGGATTTGAGGCATTCGCTCTTGATGAAATCTATTACGATACCGTTGAAAGCTTATCGTTGAAAAACTTTCCCGATATATCGTATAAATTCGCAACGGGTTCGGCAATTTTTACGGATAGAAGTACTAACATACCAGCGTGTGCATCAGACTTGGCAAAAATGTATCTAATAGTAGGTGCGGACAGTGGTATAACATTAGATGATCATATGATGATAGGAATGACGTGGGTGGGGAGTTTAAGCTCAATAGTTCCAGAGTCCGATCCGGAAAACAAACAGTGGTTTAATTCTTCTCAATATTGTATGAGTCGTCAAGGGGCAATTGAAAATTATGCCAACAAGATGTATTCAATCATTAAATCGGATCCTACGGGGAAATATTATATGTTTGCTGGGCATGATAATACGTCGTATTGTCAATGTGAAAGTTGTTTGAAGGTATTAAAAGAGACCACGGGAGGAGGTCTCATGGTTCGCTTTTTAAATAAAGTGGACGAGATAATCCGCGGTAAGTTAGCGCAAGAAGAAGACGAAGCGTTAAGAAATCGCGAAGTTGTTTTAATCGGGTTGGCTTATTACGCTTACGACTCTGCGCCCGTGGTAGAAAATCCCGACGGTACGTTTACCGTTTTAAATGAGGAGGATAAACCGAACCCTACGGTGGGCGTGATGTATACGCCTATTAGAGCATGTTTTTCTCATCCTCTTACTTCTACCGAGTGTGAGATGAATCAAGATGTAAGAAAAAACGTTTACGCCTGGCATTATTTGGTTGGCGACAAGATGATGTTCTATACGTATGGTATAAACTATTCGAATTATTTCTTGTTTTTCGACGATTACAATTCGCATAAGGAAAATGCCGAAGCGTATAAAGCTGTGGAGACGCAATACCTTTTCATGCAAGGGAACTCTCATAATAAGCATTCGCCGTTTTACGAATATAAACTCTATCTCCAATCTAAGCTTTGGGACGATCCAGAACAAGATATGGAAGAGTTGACTTTAAGATTTTTCAAACAATATTATAAAGAAGTTTGGAAAGAGATGTACGGCTTTTTAGATGCGATGCGTACCCGTTGGGTTTACAATGAACAACTTGCAAGTGGTTGGGAACACAGCGATATTTATTCATCTCAACTGAATTGGAGCGAAGCAAAGTATTGGCCGAGGGAATTGCTCGATAAATGGTATGAAGAGTATTTTAACCCCGCTTACGCAATTTTAAAGGCGAAATATAGTGGGGAAGAATATGAAAAAATGTATAAAAGGGTGCTTGCGATAGAAATTTATATCCGCTATATCAAATTGTCAAATTACAAGAGTTCTTTCGGGGATTATGAAACGGCATACGCAAAATTTATACAGGATTGCATACTTCTCGGTATTACCAAGTTTAACGAAACAGGCACGGAGCAAATTGGATGAGATCGGAGGACAAAGATGAAAAAGAGAATTTTATTATTGTTGAGTATGGCGTTCGTGGCGGTGCTAACGATTGGGTTTGTTTCCTGTAAAACAGACGATAGTATTCCATCTCCTGAAGTAAAAACCGTTAAGCTCCCGGGTGATTTTTCTGCCAAGACGTATACAGGAGAAAGATTGTATGCCGATGTGACGGAAGAAACGGGATACACGGTCATCAACGAAGGCGGCGTGAGCGCAGGGGAATATCCTGTGGTTTACCGTCTGAATGAAGGCTATGTGTGGGAGGATAAAACCACTGCGCCTATTATTAAAAATTTCAGCATCTTAACGGCAGACAACGCATGGATAGAGGCGTGTACAACAGAGGATGCGGTATACGGCGAGAGTGTAAACGTTTCTGCAAAAGCGAAGTTTGGAGAAGTTCAATACGAATGGTATAAAGGGAATGCGAAACTGCCGGCGAGTCCCGTGAACGTCGGTGAGTATTCTGTGTTTGCGATTGTAGAAGAAACAAACGATTATTTTGGACTGAAAAGCGAAAAGAAAACAGTGAAAATTAAACAGGTGCAGAATGAATGGTTGGGTTTGTTTGATGGAGGCGAGACGGAATTTTCTAACGATTATTCTTATCTTGCCAAAGCAAAATTCGGAGAAGTAAGCTTTGTATGGTACGACGAAGCGGGCGGAGCTCTTGCGGGTAATCCTAAAAAGGAAGGCTCGTATCAAGTTGTTGCAAAAGTGACGGGTACAGAGAATTATGCAGGAATCGAATCAGAAAAAATTTCCGTCGTACTTGTAAAAGCACAAAACGAATGGACGGATGATTTTTCCGTTGGAGATTCCGAATGGGGCGAAACGTTGAAGATATCTGCGACGCCAAAAGCTGGGCAAGCGAGATATCGTTATTATAATCACGACGGGGAAGAGCTTACCGCTCCCCCCACGGAAATCGGGGAATATTTCGTCGAGGCGTACGTAGAAGAAACCGAAAGCTATTCTGCGCTTAAATCTGAAAGAAAAGCGTTTGCAATCAAACAAAAGCAAGTGGATCTGACCTATCGCGATGCGATTGACGTACTTCTTAAAGAAAATAAACACTTTGATTTCGACTCCGTAGTGGGAGAAACAATTGGAACGTTAAAAATTGGAGCAGACGGCACAAAATTCAATTATAACTCAAACGTTACGTTATCAAAAAACAATGTAAAAGCGGGTGTTTATATTGTATTTTTATACAATGAAAAGGAAAACACGGTATATGCGTTAAACGTGAGATTTTTAACGGATAGATTCTCGCAGAACGATTCGGATCGCATGTTTACTGCCATTAACGCCGATCCAAGCGGTTATTATATTCTTGACGGGGATATAGATTTCTCAAATACGGTATTTTCTCTTTCTGCTTCTTCATACGGGTACAATAATTATTATGAAAAAGGCGTGAAACCAACCAATCTTGCGTCGATTGTCCCTGCTTTTTCGGGTACGTTCGACGGCTGTGGCTATGCGATTAAAAATTTAAAGTTCAAATCTATTTCTAAGGGGCTTTATAGCACGGCGACGGTGTTTGGTGAAGTGACGGGAACGATTCAAAACGTATACGTTCAGCTTACCGACGTCACCGAATATAAATGCGACGGTGCTCGTTCCTTGATTTTTGCCGTAGCAGGTGACGGGAACGTGAATAACGTATTGCTTGATTGGACCATTTCGAAATATAATCTTGGGAATTCAACCGGTTGGTATCCTTGCGGCGGAATTACTTCGATTTTTGTTGGTGGTGAAATTAAAAATAACGTAGTAATTGTAAGTGTGGTGGATGAGAAGACTCTTGAACGCTATGCCGAAATGTTGGAAGTTAATTGCTCGTTCGGTGCATTCGTAGGACAAAAAGCGCCGAACACGCCAGACGCGGTGAAAAATAATTATGCTGTTTCCGCATTGACTTTCAATCGAGGAATTGGCGGCACGGCAGATCGGACAGGTTGTTTCAAAACGATAGAAGAATTGTTGCAAAACGCCGATTTTTCGGCGGGCAACGGCTGGAATAACCTTTGGAATACGTCGGATGATGCACTGAAATTTGGCGATCACAGCTTGGCTATGCTTGAAAACGTATGGCTCAAAAATCTTTCGGCGAATAACATCACCGAAGGTGAAACGTTGGAATATTTTGCAAAGGCGAAGTTTGGCGAAGTAAAATACGAATGGAAAAACGGTGATGAAATTTTAGAAAGCGCGCCCGATAAAGAAGGGGTTTATACCTTGATTGCGCGTGTTGAAGAAGGTGATAATTTTGAAGCTCTTGAAGACGAAATTACCGTAACGATTAGAAAGAAAATCGAAAAAATCGCAGGCGAAAAGATTATTGAAGTTAATGGCTCGTATTATAATTTTGATATTCTAGTGGGCGAGAAAGTGACGCATATCGCAATTACCTCAAAAGAGGAGGATAAAATAGCCTATTCCGAATCTTTCTGTTTCGATAACAAGTTTACTTTCCGTGGCAACACGCGTTTGTATCTTTATACGGAAAGCGGTGTAAAGTGCGTAGATGCTGTATTTGTAGATAAGGCGTTTACCCAAGCTGACGTAGCAACGATTTGGGATTCCTTGAACGAAACTCCAAGCGGATACTACGTGCTTGCAGGCAATATTGATTTCTTGGAGTATCCCATTGAAAAAAGCGGAACGGGATTTGGTACGCAAGGAGGAGGAAGAAGTAAAACGCCCTCGGTGAATAACTGCGCTGTGTATAGTACTTTTACCGGTACGTTTGATGGTAGAGGGTTTGGGCTTTATAATCTGCAAATAAAAGCAACGGATATATCATCAAATTACACTGTTGTGAGCGTATTCGGGGTTGTGAAAGGCGAAATCAAAAATATGTACGTGCAACTCATAGATCAAACGGAGTTTGACGAAACGAGTGGACGGTTTGGAACCGGTGGAAGAAGTTTTTCTTATCGAATCGGCGGGTTGAACGGATCGATCAACAATATTTTTCTCGATTGGACGTTGCAACGGTATGATCTCGGTAATTCTACGAATTATTATCCCGCTGGAGGTATTACAACCGTACTTGAAACGAAAGACGGTGCAAGAAATAATGTTGTAAAAATGCACGTGATCCACAGTGAAAAACTCGACGAGAAAACAAGTAAAGGGTCGCGTAGTTCACTTGGCGGTATTGCAGGGCAAGCAAGTTTCGATTGTTCGGCATATCTTGGTACAAATTACGTGATAGGTGACGTATCGTACCTTTCGCTTGTAGGTGTGCAAACGTGGGGTGAGAAAACAAACACGTTCAAGTCAGCCGTTGCGTTTATTGAAACGGTACAAGAATTGAAGACTGCCGATGGTTGGAGTCAATACTGGAAGATAGAAAACGGCATTCTAAAATTTGGAGCAAAAACGCTTGAGAGCGAATCGTAAAGTGGTTGACGAGCTAAAAAGCAGGATAAAATTAGGAGATAAAAATATAAAAGACTCGTTAAATCGCCAATGAGTCTGTTATATAAATAAAAAATAACAGGAGGATTTATCATGAAACAAAGTTACACAAGGCCCGAATTGAACGTGTTATGCATAGTGGATACGGATTTAATCCGAACTTCGGCTGAAGTCGACACTCTGGCAGAACATGACAATCTCGGGGCATGGAAAAACAGTTGGAATACGGAGGTGACACAATGAAACGTAATACAAAGAATTTATTAACGTTGAGCGTAGCATTCCTTGCTGCAGGTTTGTTTTATACTGGGTATATAGGAGCAGACGTAGATGCGACCGCTGACACACTTCAAAACGTTACGTATACCGTAGGTGGAGAAATTGAGTCGTTTCAATTAAACCAAAAGGCTTCGATTAGAAAGGTCAACCCCACGGGTATTCGTTTTACTACGAGTATTGGTGAAACGGATAAAAAGGCGGACGCAACGTTCGGCACGTTGGTAATCCCCAAAGCAGTTTTGGGAAATGCTGACTTGACGATTGAAAATGCGAAGGCAACGAACATCGTTACGGAAAAATGGACGGACGAAACGAAAATCGCCTATTATAGTGTACTTACCGAAATTCCCGAGACGTATTATAATACCGCTCTTGTTGCGCGTAGCTATATGCTCGACGGGGATACCGTGTACTACACGAATACTACGGAGCGGAGTCTTGGCTACGTTGCAGTATTGGCTCTTGAAACCGGTGATAATAGCCAGTTGCTTGACACCATTGCTGCAAAAACGGAAAAAACGCTTACTTTAAATGCAGAGACGTTAACTTTGAATTCCGATAACACAACTGCCACGCTTGAAGCTACGGCAATGATAGGTGGCATTGCGTACGAGCCTACCGAATATACTTGGGTTAGTTCTGACGCAGACGTAGTGAGCGTAGAAAACGGCGAATTGACGGCTTTGAAAGAAGGTAAGGCTACGATTACTGTGAAATGTATGAGGTGAAGAAAGCTCCATTCGCCGATCTGCTCCTCATAAAAGGGGCAAGGACCGTCTCCAAAGACGTGCACATAGCCATTTTCCTCAAACACGTGGTAGGGAATATTCAAATATGTGCCGTAATCGGATGGGTGCCTTTCATATAGATCGAAGGACTCCAAGAACAGGGAGGTGAGGCTGTAAACGGCGGGCCCCTCGATTTTAATGGCGGTGTCCTTCCAATGCTTCAGCGGATGTGTTTTGTTGATATATTCGTCACCGATGTTGATGCCGCCTGTGTAGCCGACGCGGCCGTCGATGACGGTGATCTTGCGATGGTCACGGTTATTGTGAATGCCCGATAGCACGGGGCGGATAGGGTTGAATTTTACGCACCGTATCCCCTCGCTCTGCAGCTTTTTGAAGT
>JAZORL010000022.1:0-9440 GCA_045656625.1 Candidatus Scatosoma sp.
GGTAGCCGCGGTGTTCTTACCGTACATAACGTTGGAGGTGATGGTAAGAATGGAGAGGGTGTGTTCTGCGTTTCTGTAGGTGGGAGTTTTGCGAAGCTCGGTGATGAATCTGTGAGCCATGTCTTTTGCAATCATGTCAACACGGTCGTCATCGTTACCGAATTTGGGGAAGGAACCGGTCGTTTCGAAGTCAACGATGAAGCCGTCTTCGTTCTTAACGGGGTGAACGTTTGCGAATTTGATTGCGCTGAGGGAGTCTGCAACAACGGAGAGACCTGCAACGCCGAATGCCATGAAGCGGCCGACTTCGGTGTCGTGGAGAGCCATCTGTGTTTTCTCATACGCATATTTATCGTGCATGTAGTGGATAACGTTCAAGGTGTTAACGTAGAGACGGCAGAGCCATTCCATATAGGTCTGGTAACGCGCCATGACCTCGTCGAAATCGAGGTGATCCACGTCCATGACGGGCATCTGCGGACCGATGTGCATTTTGCTGGAGGTATCGTAACCGCCGTTGATGGCGATGAGAAGGAGCTTTGCGAGGTTGCAACGAGCGCCGAAGAACTGCATCTGCTTACCGATCTTCATTGCGGAAACGCAGCAAGCGATCGCGTAGTCGTCACCGTAGATGGGACGCATGATGTCGTCGTTTTCATACTGGATGGAGTCGGTATCCGCGGAAACCTTTGCGCAGAAGCGCTTGAAGTTTTCGGGAAGTGCATTGGACCAAAGAACGGTGAGGTTGGGCTCGGGTGCAGGACCGAGGTTGTCAAGCGTGTGCAATACACGGAATGCCGTCTTCGTGACAAGCGTTCTGCCGTCTACGCCCATACCGCCGATCGCTTCGGTTACCCACGTGGGGTCGCCAGAGAACAATTCGTTGTATTCTTTCGTTCTCATGAACTTCACGATACGAAGCTTCATGATGAAATGATCGATAAATTCTTGTGCTTCCGTTTCGGTGATGATACCCTTTGCAAGGTCACGTTCGATGTAAATATCAAGGAAGGTCGTGTTTCTACCGATGGACATAGCCGCGCCGTTTTGATCTTTTACTGCGCCAAGGTAGCCAAAGTACAATGCTTGGATTGCTTGTTGTGCCGTTTCAGCGGGTTTGGAAATGTCGCAGCCGTAGCTTGCAGCCATTGCTTTCAAGCCTTTGAGTGCTTTTACTTGTTCAGCGATTTCTTCACGATCTCTCACCTTATCGGGAGTCATCGTGCCGCCCAAAGCAAGCTTGTCTTCTTCTTTCTTTTGAACGAGGTAGTCGATACCATAAAGCGCAACTCTACGATAGTCGCCGATGATACGGCCACGGCCGTAAGCGTCGGGCAAACCCGTCAAAATGTGTGCGGAACGAACCGCTCTCATTTCAGGCGTATATGCATCGAACACGCCTTCGTTGTGCGTTTTACGATACTTCGTGAAGATTTCCTTTACGCCAGCATCCAATTCGTAGCCATACATATTCAATGCGCCTTCGGACATACGAATACCGCCGAAGGGTTGCAAAGCGCGCTTGAAAGGTTCGTCCGTTTGAAGACCAACGATCTTTTCAAGGTCTTTATCCAAATAACCTGCGCCGTGGGACGTAAGCGTGGAAACGATCTTCGTATCCGCGTTCAAAACGCCGCCAGCCGCAATTTCTTTCTTCGTGAGATCGCAAACGATATCCCAAAGTTTTTTCGTAGCTTCCGTTGCAGGAGCAAGGAACGCTGCGTCGCCTTCATACGGCGTATAGTTGTGCTGAATGAAATCACGCACGTCTATTTCGTCGCTACACCATTTACCGGGAACAAATCCTTCCCAACCTTTGTATTGAACCATAACAGTAACTCCTATTATTTTATTTTCTCTTTATGACAACCGTTTCCCAACGGATTGTTTTCGTATTTATTTGCTCGCTTTGCGCTCTTCGATTTTCGCATCCAACCAAAGCTCTAAAATTTCTTCCGGTTGATAACCTGCACAACGAGCGAAGATTTCCCCATCGTCGAAAAGCAAAATCGTAGGCACTTTTTCCACTTCCCAAGCTTCCATCAAAGGCAAAGTCGAATAGTCCGCTTCCACGTGCACCAAACGAATATCGCCACGCCCGTCGCATAATTCCTTCAAAATCGGCATCAGCGTTAAGCAGTTGGCGCAAGACTCGCCGCTTACTTCTACGCAGCACAGCCCTTTTAATTCGTCCTTGTAGTTCTTTTCGTTAATCATACTCTACCTTCTATTAAAATCCTCTTGGCGTTCAGCACGCGTTCTTTTTTGGGCGACTCAACGTCTTTGAGCGGATATTCTATACCCATCTTTTCATACTTGACTACGCCCATCGTATGATAGGGAAGCACTTCCACCTTTTCCACCGTTTCAAGTCCGTCGATAAAGGTGCGTACACGGCCCAAGCTTTCGTCGTCGTCCGTAATCCCAGGCACAAGCACTTGGCGAATCCAAAGCTTGACCTTTTTCTCGCTAACGAACTTCGCAAACGCAAGCGTATTCGCATTCGACTGCCCCGTGAGCTTTTTACAAGCCTCGTCGTCGATGTGCTTGATATCGAGCATTACAAGATCGGTGAGCGCAAGCAATTTCTCGTGCTTTTCTACGCTAACCGCCGAATTTGGATGAAACGTAATCCCCGACGTATCAATGCAGGTATGCACCCCTTTGGCTTTGAGCAGGGTGAAAAGCTCGATTACGAAATCGATTTGCACGAGCGGTTCGCCGCCCGTCACGGTCACGCCGCCTTTATCCCCGAAATAATTCCGATAACGAAGCGCACGTTCTACCACCGCTTCCGCCGTATATTCCGTGCCGTCGCCAATCGCCCACGTATCGGGATTGTGACAGTATTGACAGCGCAACGGACACCCTTGCAGGAAAATCACGAAACGAATCCCCGGCCCGTCTACCGTACCGAATGATTCAAACGAATGAATACGTCCCGTCATGATTACCCCCAAGAATTGCCGATTTTTGGGGCTTTTTCAGTTTCCTGAAATTTCGTCCCTTGTCTCGCACATTGTATTATAACAAAAGTTGCTCGATTTGTCAAGCCTTTGTACATATTCTTTTTATCTTTTTCGTATTTTATACGAAAGCAGAATTTTCCATTAAAAAAGGCGCGGAATTGCGCTTTTTCGCCGCAATTCCGCGCTCAATCCTCAATCTTCTACGCCGAAAAGGTCACACATAATTTCAAATACGTCCGTATTCTTGATAAGCTCGTCCGTACCGAAGGAATACGCCGAGAAATCAATATCCGCACCGTTGATAAAGCACCAAACGTCCGCATCGCTGTGTCCCGTTGAGCCCCAATCGAAATACTCGCTATACCCGTTGCCGTTATACGCTTCCATCAAGGCTTCTTGGTTAAGACCGTCGTAAAGCTGCAAATCACCCGTTTCATGATCCGCCGTGACGATCACGACAGTGTCGTCACGCCCTTCCGCCCATTCCAGCACCGCTTGCACGGCGTCGTCAAACGCCATCAGCTCGTCGATCATATACTGGATATCGTTGTCATGTCCGCCATGGTCGATATGCGAGCCTTCCGCCATAAGGAAGAACCCATCCTCATCTTGGGATAAATATTCAAGCGCCTCTACCACCAAACGATCCAGCGCCGTTTCTGCAACGTTATCGGACATCGAGGGCGCTTTCGCATCAATAATACACGCATGATACAGCTTTTCGCCTTCCGCCTCGGAAAGGTCATCCAAATCCTCAATTTTTTCGTAGCCAGCCTCTTCCAATATATCTCGATAGGTCTTATTCAAAAGATAGCTGCCAAAGAAGTTTACATTGCTCGTCGTCGCTGCGGATTGTATTAAATCGCGCTTTTGCCCACGCGCTTCCGCGTGTCCCGAAAAACCCATCGGCGTCGCGCCGTAAAGGTCTTCCGTTGCAATGATACCTGTGCGTTTACCAAGATTGTGCGCAATATCCACAATCGTCGTAAGGTCTTGCAGGTCTTCATTTTTGCCAACAACCCCGTTCGTCGTGCGCACACCCGTCGCAAGCGCCGTTGCCGCCGCCGCGGAGTCGGTGATCATGCTACTTGCCGAACGCGTTTCCACCTTCGTCGCATAAGGGAATTTTTGCATCGTAAGCTTTTCCCCTTTGAAAATTTCGCCTACCGTGACCTGGTTGGGCCCCATGCCGTCCCCTATCAGCAAAATGATATTTTTCGCCGTCGTGACGTTCCCTAAAACAATCGTTCTATCCTCTTTGCCGCCCTTGCCGCCGCAAGAAATCAACGAAAAACAGGTCGCCCCAGCAAGCGCAAGTGATATCCATCTTTTTGCATTTTTGAATTTTTTCATACGTCTTTTCCTTTGTGTTTTATGATTTGAAAACGAAAATCTTTCTGCCTAAATAATTCCAAATCAGCACGATTCCCGTCATCACGCATTTCATCAGCCACCATTTCCATGCTTCGCCTAAAAATTCCGCGCTACCAAACAGCGCAAAGCTTGGCAACACCTTCACGAGCAACATTCCAATCCAAGTGATTCCCAAACCAATCACCCCAATCAGCGTAAAAATCAAGAAAGACTTTTTCGACGTCGCCTCTTCCCTATCTCGCACCGCACGGAATACGAAATGAATGGACAAAATCCAATTCACCGTCAAGCCAACGGTAAAACCGAACAAGACGGAAAAGGTCGTCGCCCAAAAATGCCCCACAAGACTCGTCGGGAGCAGGAAATGGAAAAATAGATAACTCACGGTATAATCCACCACCGTTGCCGTACCGCCTACGAGCAAAAAGCGGAAAATTTCCCAAAAGAGCTCCTTTTTCGTTTGTTTATGCGGAGTTTTCACTCCGTTATTGATTTCTTCCATAGCACCTCTTCCATCCGCTTAAACGCAAGCACAATAGAATAACACCGAGAAGAGCAGGAATGCGCCTACGGAAAGGAGCATCGCTCTATCGATTACCACCGACGTTTTTCCATTGTCCGCCGCCAAAATTTTGTGCGTATAACCCACGGCAAGCGTGAGTCCCAAAATAATCGGCATAATATAACGGAAATCCATCGTACAGGCATACGGCATCGTAATATAGAAATACACTTCCGATCCAGCCTGCGAAAGCAGGAGCAGGAAAATAAAGAGTAAATCCACGCCGCTTAATTTCACGTCCTTTAATAAATCGCCGCCCGTTTTCCGTTTCTTCACGTACAGCACGATCGACCAAATCATCGCTGCAAACAGGGCAAAACAGCTTATCCACGCCAAGAAAAGCGCCACCGTACCAAAGCTCTCGCCGTGCGGATAGGTAAACTCGCCAAAAACCGCCGAGCGTGCGCAATAATTAAACAAATTGTAATGCCCGTTGGCACCGTAAATTTGATTGGCTTTATCCGCCCAACTCGAAAAAGGTACGCAATAGAGCGAGCCGAAATATTCATTCGCATCGAACGCCACGAAAAATCTTTCAAAGAAGGAATGCCGTTCCGTGGAAAGCAAGCGATTCAAGTTCGAGAACACAAACCCAAGCTCTTGATTAAATCTATTTTTTACGTAGATTTGGAACCAAAGCCCAAGCGGTGCGCAAATCGCCAAGAATACGCCGTATTGCAAACAAAGCTTTTTCCAAGACATCGCACCCTTTTGCTTTCTCGCCGTACCGATAAACTCGTAAAGGAAGATGCCGCCAATGGGCAAGCAAACGGTCGCGGAAGAGAGCTTCGCCATCATACCCAGCCCCACGGCAAGTGCGCAAAGCCAAATGTAGACAGGGGATTTCCCACCCTTTTGCCATTTCAATACGTAATAAATCGCCGTCATACTGAACATATACGCAAGCGCATCGTTATTTACCATCCCTGCAAACTGAATGTGCCGAGGGAAGAAAATCACGAACGCTGAAAGAAAGACTTCCGTTTTCTTCGAGAAATGGAAAAGCTTGATCGTTTTCAAAAGCACTACGCAGGTAATCACCGAGTACAAAACGGATAAAATCTGCGTTGTCGAGTACAAATAATACCGCTCGGCAGTCACGTACGTTTGAATATCCTTTGACAATCCGCTATGCCCGTATAAGAATTTGGACGGGAAATAATTCCCCATTCCAAACACCTTCGTCAAAAAATCCGTCAGCACGTCCATAAACCTCATAAACGTTGCTTGCATAAAGGCGTTCAGGGGCGGATGGTAGAATTGATAATAATTCGACGAGGGCAATTTTCCCGTCTTGAAAATCGTCCAAGCATACGCTTCGTGTCCTGCGCAAATTTTCTTGGAAGGGCTATAATGATAGGTATCTTGCTGTCTTACCGAAATCGGCGTATAGAGCATATACCCGATACGAAGAATACACCCCAAAACAAACATCAACAGGATAATTCTTGACGCTGTAAGGCGTTTTGTGATACCCATGTACGCGCCGACGAGCATTACCGCCGCCAAGCCAAACGCAATAAACGTCTGCGCTGTCGCACTCGGATGCTCCGGTTTTAAGCAAAGAAAAAGCACCAGCGTGACCACGAATACAAGCGCATAAAGCCCTGCTTCTTTAAGACATTTCCGCCAAATCTCTTTTTTATTTAATTTTGGCTCTTGTTCGAGCGGTTGCGCTGCCCCCTCTTTTTCGGTAAGCGGCAAATTTTCCGTTTGCGTTTGCATAATCTATTATCCGTTCTCTTATTCCGACTTTTCTTGATTTTCGTCTTCCGTTTTCGTTTCGTGATACGCCTTTTCCGTGTTCACGTTCCAAAGCGCCGTCTTGTCCGTATCACCGCTGATAATATTCTCACAAGCCACCATAGACGTGACCATCGAATGGTCCATATTGTTATAGCGGTGCTGACCGTTTCGTCCGACAGGGTACAAATTTTCCAAGGTATTGAGCCATTCCTTCACCTTGTCGAATTCCCCATACGAGCCAAAGTAGGCAGGGTAGGCTTTCTTTACTCGAATGAGCGTAGAATCGAGCACGTTTTCCTTCGATTCAATCACGCCGATTTTGATTAGCTCTTCCACGCCGTTTGCAATAAATTTCTCGTCGGGGCTTGTCCACATAGTATCCCCTTCGCTGCAAAAATATTCCAAACCAATCCAAATATGTTTTTCAGGATCGCCCACCATGTACGGCGACCAGTTGTTGAAAATTTGAATACGCCCCAAGCGCACGTCCCGATCCTGCACGTAAATCCAACAATCAGGCACGATATCGCCAAGCGTTTTCATCTTCGTCTTATTCTTGACTTTCAGCTTATCCAGCTTTAATCCGACCGTCATAAAATCTCGATAGGGAAGGCTCGTTGCAATCTCGTATACGTCCGCAGGCGCGTTTTCCCTGCCTATCGCTTCCAAAAGATCCTTGATCGGCATAGAGGAAATGAAGTAGTCCGCGGCGTACTCTTCCACGCCGCCATTCTTGTTCAACGCGGACACGGTAGCCACCTTTCCCTCTTTTAAGGTGATTTTTTGCACCGTTCTTCCGTACAAAATCTCGCCGCCAAGCCGTTCAATTTCCGATGCCATTTTCTCGTATAACTGACCAGGGCCTTTCTTGGGATAGATAAACTGCTCGATTAAGCTTGTTTCCACTTCCCGATTTTTCTTGCCTAAAAGCTTCTTAAACGCATTGCCGATTGCCTTGGAAATGGACAAGCCCTTTACTCGTTGCGAACCCCAATCTGCCGAAAGCTGACTCGGATGCACCCCCCATAATTTTTCCGTATAATCCTCGAAAAACATTTCATAAAGGGGTTTGCCGAAACGATTGATATAGAAGTTTTCAAGGTTGGTTTCAGGGCGTTTATGCATACAGCTTCCAATATAGCCAAAGCCTGCTTTTAAGGTGCTCCAAAGCCCCATATTGATAAAGGTACGCGCCTTTAAGGAAATGGGATAATCGAAGAATTTACGCTTGTAAATGATGCGTGAAACACGATCCCGCACGAGCATAACCTCGTCCGTTGCTTCGGGGTCGGGTCCCCCCTCTTGCAAGGGTTTTACCCTTTCGAGAATTTTATCATCCTTGGCAGGTGCGCCTTGCACGGGCAGCATCTTTGTCCAAAGCGCCGTCACGCGATCGTCTTTCGAAAAGAAACGATGTCCGCCGATATCCATACGGTTATCTTTATAGGTCGCGGTGCGCGAAATACCGCCCACAAAATCTTCCAGCTCTAAAATAATCGGCTTTATATCTTGAGATTTCGTTAAAAGCTCGTATGCGGCGGTAAGCCCAGCAGGGCCTGCTCCGATGATAATCGCTTTCTTTTCTCTCATAATGCGTTCACTCCAATCTTTTGCTTTCACCGTATAATACGGCATAGTAATACATAGTAAAATTATACTACATTCCGTGCCTATTGTCAATACTTAATCTCAAATTTTCAGCTCCCTCGCCCCTTAAAAAATCCCATGCGGACAAACGGCAAAACCGGCTTTCGGGGAAAACCCGAAAGGGGGGCTTTGTTTTTGTGTTTTACGTGGAATTATGCGTTTTCAGCCGTTTCTTCCACTTTTTCTTCCGTGACCGGCGCGTTGTATCCGCCAACGTACTGAGGCGTCACCGTTTTGTACGCCTTTGTACCCGTACCTGCGGGAATCAACTTACCGATGATAACGTTTTCTTTCAAGCCGACAAGATAGTCTCTCTTCGTGCGGATAGCCGCTTCGGTGAGTACCTTGGACGTTTCTTGGAAGGACGCTGCGGAAAGGAAGGAATCGGTAGCGAGCGCTGCTTTCGTGATACCGAGAAGGACACGTTTTGCAAGGGCAGGTCTGCCGCCGTTCATCATCGCTTTCGCGCTTTCTTCTTGGAAGGTGACCATATCCACGAGTTCGCCAGGAAGAAGGTTGGTATCCCCTGCGCTTTCTACGCGGACTTTCTTGAGCATTTGACGAACGATGATTTCAACGTGTTTGTCGTTGATTTCAACGCCTTGAGAGCGGTAAACGGTCTGTACCTGTTCAAGGATATAGTCCTGTACGCCCTTAACGCCTTGTACGCGAAGAATGTCTTGAGGATATACGCTACCTGCGTTCAAAAGTACGCCGGGAGCAACCTTTTCGCCGTCCTTGACTTTGATTTCCGCATTGAAGGGAAGCGAGTAATCCGCTTTTACTTCCTTCGTTGCTTCGTCCAAAACGCGAACGTGCTTGGAGCCGTCGGAGGTGTCGATCGAGATAATACCGTCCGCTTCGCAAATCGTTGCGCAGCCCTTCGGCTTTCTAACTTCGAACAATTCTTCGACACGGGGAAGACCTTGCGTGATGTCCCCCGTTGCTGCGATACCACCCGTGTGGAAGGTACGCATGGTAAGCTGGGTACCGGGTTCACCGATGGATTGCGCCGCAATCGTACCAACGGCTTCACCAACTTGAACGGGCAACGTCGTCGCCATGTTCTTACCGTAGCACTTCGCGCATACGCCGTATCTGGACGAGCATGCGAATACGCTGCGGATAGAAACTGCGTCGAT
>JAZORL010000023.1:0-2178 GCA_045656625.1 Candidatus Scatosoma sp.
AGCTCTTTTACGCCGAAAGTACTTGCGGTTAACCGCCGGGAGGATAGGTAATCGCCGCTTTTATTGCCCCTTAGCTCAGTAGGTAGAGCAACGGACTGTTAATCCGTGTGTCGTCAGTTCGAGCCTGACAGGGGCAGCCAATATGCAGGAATTTGTGTATAAACGCACGAAATTCCTGCATTTTTGTATATTTATGCATTTTGAAAAACGTTAAAATAGCCGATATTTGCAAAAAGGTCGGCGAAAATGGTACAGAAATGGGCAGTAAAATGAGGGGCTTCAATCCCTTTATTTTCCTGACTTTTTTGAATGTCGTGCCTTGCTAAAAAGGTCGGCAAAAATGGCACGTAAAATTGTCACTGAAGAAATTTGGTGGCTTTTTTATTTGTACTCGTAGTGGTATTTTTCCATCTCTTGAATTTGTAATTCCGAGCGCTCTTGGAAGTGGGTATAGACGGTGGTCGTAATCGAGCTGTCCGCTCTATGTCCGGCCCAAAGGCTGACAATTTCACGGCGAATTCCACATTCCTGCGCACGTGTGATAAAGGTATGTCTAAGGTCGTGCAAGTGGTGGTTTGGAAATATGTCTTTGAAATGTTTCGTCAAAGGGTTCAGCGAAACGGCTTTGATGGCCTCGATGTCAATCAAGGGTAAAACCTGTTTTAACATCGGTGAAATGGGGATACTACGGCTTTTCTCTTTCATACCTTTGCGCTGTTTTGCGGTCATTACGGAAACCCATTGTTCATCGACGGTTAAGGTGGCAAGCTCGGAACGGCGTAAGCCCGTATATAAGATAAAGGCATACGCTTGATTGTAAACGCTGGGTTTGCGCTTTAATTCTTGCAGGAGCGTGAATTCTTCTTCCCGTGTAAGCGGTACGCCGTGCTCACTTTCGTAACGTGCAACTTTTACCTTTGCAATAGGATTTAACGTAATGATCCCGTCGGCGATTGCAAAGTCAAACATCGACGAGAGTAGCTGGTGAACCTTTTTAGCGGTGCGTGATCTGCCACTGTTCGAGATGTCGGTGAGAAAGCTTTGCAGCTCCAAAGCGCGAATACGTTCAATGTACTTGCCCTTAAAAACAGGAAGGATATATGCCTTCATCATGCGTACATAATCTATGTAGGTGTTTTCCTTGATGAACGGCTTTTTGCTGCTTTCTAGCCACGCTTCCATATACGGAACGAGGGGAGTGAGGCCTTTTTTGCCTTTCTTTTCGCCATTGAGTGTGATGATTTCGAATTTCTCGTGCAGTTTTTCAATAAATCGTTCTTTGCAGTAGTCAAGTTGGCTTGCTGCAACGCTGATTCTAACCTTGTTGATTTGGCATCGAATTAAGTACAATCCATCTTTACGGCGAATAACGTGGGCGCGGATTTTGCCCACTTTGAATAGTTTGCTGAATTTTTGTGGCATTTCTGATAACTCCTTTTTTGTAAATACGACAAGGGAAGAAGCCGGTTTTTCGTAAAAGGCCTCTTCCTGTTGTTCTTGTTGGACAGAGCCAAAAAGAGAGAGCAGCAAAAGTTGCAATTGTTCTTTTGCATTTGGTTTCTGTGCGATTTGAATAATGTAATCGCTTAAGTTGTTGTTGAGTAGTTGATTGATCATGGTCCTCCTTTTTAGAATTTGTTCCACTTTGTAAGCGCAACGCGTTCTATTATACAAAATTTTTTTATTTGCGCCAAGCATAAATGACAAAGTGGCAAGATTTTTGCTATTTTGAGAAAATATTTTGGCGAAAATTTCGCCAAAACCAACATCATAGAAAACTCGCGCGGTCAAACACGCCCTTAAAAACTTCTTGCATTGTGATTATTTTTCTGCATTGCTTTTGCAAGACGTTTGTGTTTGACCGAAAGAGGAGGCTATGATACCAACAGTCAAAAATCTGAATTTTATTTTTTAAAGTAGCAAGTTTTTTGCCACTTTGCTTGCTATAATGTGCGCAAGGAGGCTGGCAATGAACTATTTTTATGGAATGGAAGAAAGGCTTATTCGTTGGGATAAAAAGTTGAAGGCTTGGGGAAAAAGACGAAAAAGGGAAACGCCAAAGCAAAAGAAAAAAGCATTACAAAAACGGTGTGCGCAGATGGAAAAGCAGTCTAAACGCATCGTGTCACAGGAAAGATTTCAGGAGTATTACGAAGAAATATTTAGGAATACGTTAGG
>JAZORL010000024.1:0-6647 GCA_045656625.1 Candidatus Scatosoma sp.
CTTAGAGTTGTCTTCCTAAGACCGCTTGGCCTCCGACTTAATCACGTATTCGTCGTCGCCGTAAGCAAGCTTACCGATGGGAGATACGACCGCCGCCGTACCGCAGCCCCACGCTTCTTCCAAAGCTCCGCTCTTCATTGCTGCTACAAGCTCGTCTACGGAAAGCAGTCTTTCACTCACCTTGTATCCAAGCGATTTCAACAATTCTATACAGCTCTTTCTCGTAGTACCGGGCAAAATCGGGCCGGTAAGCTCGGGGGTCACAATCTCGCCGTTGATCTTGAACATAACGTTCATTGCGCCCACTTCTTCAATGTACTTTCTCTCTACGCCGTCCAGCCACAAGACCTGCGAATAGCCCTTTTTCGCCGCGCGTTCGCCCGCTCTCGTGCTTGCCGCATAGTTGCCGCCGCACTTTGCATACCCCGTACCGCCGCGGACCGTTCTCACGTCCTCGCTTTCAATCATGATGCTAACGGGATTAATCCCCTCTTTATAGTAGCTACCCGAGGGGGATGCGATAATCATAAACGTCGCACGCTTTACGGCGTGTACGCCGAGCGCTTCGTCGTCGCCGAACATAAACGGACGAAGATACAAGGACGTACCAAAGGATTTCGGCACCCATTTTTCTTCGAGCTTTACAAACGTCGTCAAAAGCTTGAGCATATCCTGCTCGTCCATTTCAGGCAAGCTCATACGCTCCGCCGAGCGATTCATTCTCTTGATATTTTCCATCGGGCGGAAAAGCTGTACGCCGCCGTCCGCGCGACGGTACGCCTTCAAGCCTTCAAAAATTTCCGCGCCATAGTGGAGTACGGTCGAGGCAGGGTGCAGCGAGATTCTGCCAAACGGCACGATTCGCGCGTCCTTCCAGCCTTCGCTTTCCGTCCAATCTACAAGCAACATGTGGTCGGTAAACACCTTCCCAAACCCTAATTTATCTTCCGGCGGCATCGTGGAGGGAGTCGTCGTTTTCGTGATACTGATTTCCATAATCATTCCCCCTTTTGCAATTCATTTTTCGAATGAAAGAAAGTTCTTCCATTTATTTATATAATGATATTATGATAGCACACCGAAAAAATTAAGTCAACGTTTTTTTAAGCTGAAAATCGTATTTTTTAATAAAAATACACCGCTTTATCCAAAAAAAGAACCCCTTGCCGACCAGCAAGGAGCTCTTTGTGAAAAATGATTCGTTTTTTATTCCTTTTCCGCAGGCGTTTCCGCTTCATCCGCGCCTTCCAAAACGACCTCTTCATCATCCGTTTCAGCAAGCTCGGACATAAATTCTTCGTTTTGCTCGTCGTAAGCGGAAAGCATCGGCTTCACGTTTTTGCCTTTCTTTCTATCGAAGTAGTTTTTCGTGATACGCCAAACGAGTCCGCTCATGAACACCAAACCAATCAGGTTCGGCAACGCCATCAAGCCGTTGAAGGTGTCAGAGATCGCCCAAGCAAGCTCACCGTCAATCATCGCCGATACGATAACCAACAACACGTATGCCACCTTGAACACCGTTCTTGCAATTTTTCTACCCTTTTCACCCGTTTTGCGGAACAAGAAATCTACCGATTTTTCGCCATAGTACGACCAAGCCAAAATCGTGGTAAAGGCGAAAAGCGGAAGAATGATGGAATAACTCATTTCCCCGAACGAGCCAAACATTTTTTCAAATGCGCTCATGGAAACCGCTGTATCCGCCGCTGCGTCTTTCGCATACAAAACGAGCATATTATCACCAAAGGTGACGAGAATAACAAGCGCCGTCAAGGTACAAATAATAAAGGTATCGAAGAATACCTCAAAAATCCCCCAAAGACCTTGCTTTACAGGTTCACGGGTGACGGATGCGCTGTGCGCGATAACGGAAGAACCAAGCCCTGCTTCGTTCGAGAATACGCCGCGCGCAAGCCCCTTTTGAATGATTTGCGCAAACGCATAGCCGCCAAAGCCCGCCACTGCCGTTTCAAACTCGAAAATATTGCTAAAAATCAACGAGAACGCCGTACCGATCATCGTCACGTTCGCAAGGATAATAATAAGCGCCATTACGATGAAAATTAAGGACATAAACGGCACGAGAATGGACGCTACTTTACCAATACTCTTAATACCGCCAAGCACGATCAACGCAAGCACGATTGATACGACAATGCCGACAATCAAACCGATCGTATCGTTTTTCCCAGGTATTACTTCTTGGAAGGTGGACGAAATTTTATTCGTTTGCACGCCGCTCATACCGATTGCGGCAAAGGTACAAAATACCCCCGCCATTACGCCGAGAATTTTCCCAAACGTTTTCAAAAACGAACCCGTCTTCCCCTTTTGGTTTCTTCCCAAGCCCTCGGAGAGATAGTACGCAGGGCCGCCCGAGAAGTCGCCGTTTTTGTCTTTTTTACGGAAATACAAACCAAGTACGTTTTCAGCATAGTTGGTAATCATGCCAAAGAAGGCGGAAATCCACATCCAAAATACCGCGCCGGGGCCGCCCGTCATAATCGCCGACGTCACGCCGACGATATTCCCCGTGCCAACCGTACCCGAAATCGCCGTTGCAAACGCTTCGAATTGTGAAATCGAATTTTCCTTCTTCGACAAGCCCTTTTTCTTCTTGCCAATGCTCTTGACCGTCGGAATAATCGTTTCATTCCACGACGTACCGAACTTTCTCACCTGCATCACACGCGTACGGATTGTAATCAAAAGCCCTACGCCAAGAATGAGAACGATCATCGGCCAACCCCAAACAACTTCGTTGAGTTTGCCGTTGGCTTTCTCAATCCATGCCACAATCTTATCCCACATAGTAAAAACCTCCATCGTCCTTATCGGACAAAAAATTAAACGGATTTCGGGAGAAAAAAAACGGAGTGATTTTGCCTAAAATCACTCCGTAAACAGTCAGTTATTCTTCAAAATAAGGGGGGCAGGTATGCGTTGAATGCAAAATGCCCTTTTTGAAAAGCTTGACTCTGTCCTTTTGCCTGAGAGATTGACAAGAATTTCTTGCTTGCCCCTTCGGCACTCAATTCAATGAGTTTCTCCGGAGTGCTATCCGATTACAGTTCCCGATCTTTCGATCACCTGAGAGATTCACTCCTTCGGTTGAACGCCCTGCGCTCATCTTCTGCAATCTTCTTATAGCTGCTTGTGTACAAGAATACCACACTCTTTTTTGCTTTGTCAAGAGAATTTTTATAGATTTTCACACTTTTCCTGCTTTTTCATTGGCTTTTTTCTTGCGTGCGTGTTATAATGTTATAGACTCATTACTTATAATAAGGGTATCTTATGTTCAAAGCGCTCCTCAAAAAATTATCAGAAGCGACTGTTTCGGTCTTGCCCGTGACGGCAATCGTGCTTCTTTTGAATTTTATGCCGTTCGCATCCGTTTCGTTTACGGGTACGGAAACGGCGGTTTTTGTGTGCAGCGCAGTGCTTCTTATTATCGGTATGGCGCTTTTTAACCTCGGCGCGGATATCGCTATGACACCGATGGGCGAACAAATCGGTTCGGGACTTTCTAAAACGGGAAAGTTCAAAACCCTTCTTTTGATTTGCTTTGTGATGGGGGTGTTTATCACGATTGCCGAGCCCGATTTATCCGTACTTGCTTCGCAGGTAAAGGACGTTATCAATAGCACGGCGCTCACTATGGCAATCGGTATGGGTGTGGGGATTTTCCTCGTGCTGTCCATCTTCAAAATCGTATTCCGTCTTACCTTGGCGCAAATGCTCACTTTTTTCTATTTGATTTTATTTGCGCTCGTAGGTTTGGGTTTGACCATTTCCCACGAAAGATTCCAAAGCTTTCTCCCCCTCGCCTTCGACTCGGGCGGCGTGACTACCGGTCCTATCACCGTGCCCTTTATTATGGCGCTCGGCGTGGGGGTAAGCGCGACGCTTGGGGATAAACGGGATAGAGAGAGCAGCTTTGGTTTTATCGCCCTTTGCTCGATCGGTCCGATCCTTGCAGTTATGCTGCTTGGCGTTTTCTCTAACGGTACGGTCGATTATACCCTGCCCGATTACGGCATGGATTTAGGGCACGTCCCTTCCACCCTTTTGCACACTTTTAAGGACGTGGCGATTGCGCTCGGTCCTATCGTCGTTTTCTTCTTTATCCTGCAAGCGATTTTAATGCGCTCGTCAAAACGCAAAGTAAAACAAATCGTCGTGGGTATTTTCTACACCTTCTTTGGCTTGGTAATTTTCCTTTCCGCCGTAGAAATCGGCTTCATGCCCATCGGCTTTAAGATGGGTGCACAGCTTTCCGAGCTCAATCGCTGGGTGATGGTTGCCATCGCATTCGTGCTCGGTTTCACCGTCGTACTCGCCGAGCCTGCCATTCACGTACTCAAAAAGCAAGTGGAAACGGTCACGGGCGGCGCAATTTCCAAACGCTCGATGCTCATCGCCCTTTCCGTGGGCGTGGGCTTGTCTATCGGACTTTCCGCAATCCGCGTCATCTATGGATTTAGTGTTCTTTACTATCTCATTCCAGGCTATATTCTTTCCTTGGGGCTTTCCTTTTTCGTACCCAAGATTTATACGGCAATCGCATTCGACTCGGGCGGCGTAGCAAGCGGTCCGCTCACCTCGACGTTTATTTTACCCTTCATTGTGGGCGTATGTGCGGCAATGCACGGCCCAGCAAGCGTACTCACCGACGCGTTTGGGCTTGTGGCGATGGTAGCCATGACTCCCCTTATCACTATTCAAACGCTCGGTTTCAAAGCAGTCGTCACCAAGCGAGTCAAGGAAAAGATCGCCATGAAGCGTATCCTTGACGCAGACGACGAACAAATCATCAAATTTATGTAAAACAAGGGGGCAGGTATGGATTCAACCAAAATAAAACGCACAAAAAAAACCGCTCCCAATCCCTCGGAGTCGGTTAGAAAATTAAAAATTCTCGTGACGGTAGTCAACCGTAGTAAAGCGGAATTTTTTATGGATTTTCTTTCGGAATTTGAGGTGAATTTTCAGACCTCCGTTTTTGCGCAAGGCACGGCACGCAGCGAAACGCTGTATATGCTTGGCTTGGAAGACTCGGACAAAAGCGTAATTTTCAGCGTAATTCGCGAAGACCGTGCGCAAGAAATTTTGCAGGGCTTGGAAGATAAATTTGCGACCATCAAGAAAGGAAAGGGCATCGCCTTTACTATGCCCGTTTCCAGCGTCATCGGCGTGGCAATCTACCGCTTTTTGAGCAACCACACCTCAGCGCAACCCCCGAAAACAAAGGAGTGATACTATGCAATATACGCACGAAGCTATTTTTTGTATTGTAAACAGCGGTTATAGTGAGGCTGTCATGGATGCGGCGAAGAAACTCGGCGCACGCGGCGGCACGGTCATCAATGCGCGCGGTACGGCGAGCAAGGAAGCGGAAACCTTCTTTCATATCACCATTTCCCCCGAAAAGGAAATCGTAATGATTCTCGTTCCGAAAAAGATCAAGGACGACGTTTTGCACGCCCTTTATCAAGACGTTGGCTTGGAAACAGCCGGTCAAGGCATTGCTTTTTCCGTGCCTGTGGATAGCGTTGTCGGGCTCACCGACGCCCCTACTCCTAAAAACTAATTTTTTGTGTTCAATGCGGACACGCCCCACCCATTTTTGAAAATAAGGAGCTTATTATGAAGAAATTTTTGCGTTCTATTTGTGCCGCTTTGCTTGCGGTGACTGCCCTTTTTGCCATCGGTTGCGATAAGGATAAAGACAAATCGGATCATTCCACCCCCCAACAAATCGATTACACGGCGGAAACGGTCGTAGTGGAAGAAACGGATTCGTTTGCCCCCTGCTTTGTCAAGGATTTTATTTTCGGCAACGAGCATTCGAGTATCTATTTTAAGGAACTGAATAAATCAGCAATTGATTTGAGTAAGGTACTGATTCTCTCGAAGGACGGAGAAGAATGGACGGACGTAGATTTCTTATACGATCTTTTGCCCGTCGGCGAATACGAGCTGAACATCAAAACGCACCCTGATTTTTCCGTTGCCACACCTAACGAAGACGGCGTTATCGTTGACGCCCCTTATAAACGTGATTTCACCATCACCGTCAACGTTTCCTTAGACGGCGAAAGCAAGTATTAAAACCAACGAAAAATCCGCATAAAACAACCCCGAGCAAATTCTTTGCTCGGGGTTATCTTTTATGGACAATTAGTCTTCTTTTTTCTTCAAAAGCAACGCACCGCCAATCGCAGCCATCATCGCAATCGTGCCTGTGGTAGCAATACCGCCGCAGCCACCCTTGCTCTTGCCTTCTTTTTTGGGTTCGCTTGTAGATTCGCTCGTTTCGGGAAGTTCACTATCTTCGGGCTTTTCACTCGTTTCAGGAGCTTCACTAACCTCAGGCTTTTTCATTATAACATAGAAACAAGCAAAAATCAATGTTATTTTTTACGATACTTTATTCAATAGTTAAGAACGGACGGAATGATAAACGCTGTTATGCGCAATTGTATGTAATCAAGCCAAAAAATAACATACGCTTAACTGCAAATGCATACATTGCTACGCAATGATTACATGCCAAGCCTTTCAGCTTGAATAAAAATTAAAGGCAGGACACCAAAGCCCCGCCCTATAATTACACCAAATTCCACATTACTACAATATGC
>JAZORL010000025.1:0-4269 GCA_045656625.1 Candidatus Scatosoma sp.
CCTTTTTTTATTGCGTTTTATAATATTTTCATTCTATACCGCACGTACTCGTTTATAAAATCGATTCGTATCTATCCCCGCTGTCGGGCAGGATGACAACGATGTTTTTTCCTGCGTTTTCGGGGAGTTTGCCAAGCTTCACCGCTGCGGCAACCGCCGCCCCCGAAGAAATCCCCACCGATAAATTTTCTTCCTTTTTGATCCGCCGCGCCATTGCAAACGCTTCCTCGTCCGTGACGGTGAACACTTCGTCGTACACACCTCTATCGAGTACGCTCGGCAGGAAATTTGCCCCTATACCTTGAATTTTATGCGCTCCTGCATATCCCTTGGAAAGCAAGGGGGATGCGCTTGGCTCGACGGCAACCACTCGGATATTTTTATTCTTCTCTTTCAAGTATTTCCCTACGCCCGTAATCGTACCGCCCGTACCCACGCACGCCACGAAAATATCGATTTTTCCCTGCGTTTGCGCCCAAATTTCAGGGCCCGTACTTGCATAATGCGCCGTCCAACAAACGGGATTATTGAATTGATCGGCAAGGATGGCGTTTGGCGTATTCTTCAAGGTTTCCAGCGCCTTTTCTACCGCCCCAGACATACCCTTTTTGCCATCGGTAAGCAACACCTCGCCCCCTTGGGCTTTGATCATTTCTTGGCGTTCTACGCTCATTGTGTCAGGCATAAAGATTTTCGCTTGATAGCCACGCAAACGGCAGCAAAGAGCAAGCCCAATCCCCGTATTCCCCGAGGTCGCTTCTATTACCACGCCCCCCCTTTTCAAAACGCCCTTTTTTTCAGCGTCGTCCAAAATCGCTTGCGCCACCCGATCCTTGATCGAGCCGCCAAGATTTTCCCCTTCTACCTTTGCAAAAAGACGAAAATCGGGGTTATCTGCATACCTGCCCCCGTCCTTTGGAATATTTTTCAATTCTACAAGCGGCGTATTGCCTATACTCTTTCCCATATCAATCCTTGCAAAAACGCAAAATTTCTTTCGGTTCGTCAATCAAAATTGTTGCGCCGTTTTCCACTAAAAACTCTCTATCCTTAAAGCCCCACGTCACCGAAATGCACTCCACACCCGCATTTCTCGCCGTTTGGATATCCACTTCCGAATCCCCGACGTAGACGGTCGTTTCCTTGTTTGCCTGCAATTCGTCCAACACCGCAAAAAGGGAATCGGGCGCAGGCTTTTTACGAATACCGCCCGCCTCGTTTTCGCCGACTGCCGATTGCAAATAGCCTTGGAAATATTCTTCCGCCAAAAGCTTGACGGCAAAATCGGGTTTATTGGAAAGTACTGCGGTTTTTACCCCTCGTTTTTTCAGCGCTTGCAACACGTCCATCACGCCGTCGTAAGGTTTCGTTCTATCCTTACAATGCGCCGAATAGTGCGTCTTAAACGCCGCAAGCAATTTTTCGAAAAGCGCTTGCGATACTTCCCCTGCCGCACGCTCCATCAATTTCGCCACGCCGTCGCCGACAAAGGCGCGCACCTCTTCCTTTGTGCGTATCGGTAAGCCGTATTCGCCAAGCGCAACGTTCACCGAGGCATGTAAATCGCCTAACGTATCGAGCAGCGTGCCGTCCAAATCAAAAATCACCGTTTCGTACATGGTATGCTCGTTTCCCCTTTTTAGGTTGATAAAACGCTACGAATCGCCGCAACTACGGACGCGCGATTTTCCGTTTGTGTCTTTTCGTAAATAGACGAAACGTAGTTTCTCGTCGTCCCTTCCGAAAGCTTTAATGCCGCAGAAATTTGACGATTGGTAAAGCCTTCGTAAATCATGAGCGCAATTTCCACTTCACGATCGGAAAGCCCAAAAGCGCGCGTAAGCTTAATCTCTCTATCCGCCGCAACGTGCTTTGCCGCATCCGCAATTCTACGCGCAATTTTTGCAGGCAAAATCGTGTCCCCTGCGTGCGCGTTTTTCACCGCATCAATGAGCGTGTTGCCGCTCAAATCTTTAAGAAGATAACCGCTTGCCCCGTTATTGATGGCGTTGAGGATATAATCGCTATCGTCAAAGGTCGTCAAAATCACCACCTTGACGTTGGGGTATTCCGATTTAATACGCTGAGTCGCCACGACGCCGTTCATATTCGGCATACGAATATCGAGCAACACCACGTCAGGGATATTTTGTGCAATTTTTTCAAGCGCATCGAAACCGTCCGCCGCCGTACCGATAAACGCCAGCTCAGGATCGCTCGAAAGGACGTTGCCGATTTCTTGAGCAAGCTCTTTTTGATCGTCTACTACGAGCACTTTAATCTTTTCCATACGATTACTCCTTTATTTCCTGCGGCAGGGTCAAGCGCAATTCAAAGCCCTCCCCCTCTTCGCTAATAAATTCTACTTCACCGCCAAGCGACTTGGCTCGTTCTTGCAAGCTTGAAAGCCCAAACCCCAGCGCAAAAGCTTCCTGCTCCACGCCCTTACCGTTATCGGAAAGCAAGAAATGCAATTTTCCGTCTTCTTCCTTAAACTCAAACCAAAACGCCGTCGCACCGCCGTGCCGCAAGCCGTTCGAGATCCCCTCTTTGAGGGTATTGCACAAAAAACGATGTTTCGTTTCGGACACGGTAGCCTCGTCTATGGACGAACGTATGATAATCCCCGTGCCGTCCGTCGATTCGTGAATGATGGAAAGCAAGGCGTCCTTTAAGGTCAAGCCCCCCATTCTCCCCGAAAGAAGGTGTACGCTGTCACGCAATTCTTCCAAAGCGTGCTTGGCTTGTAAATTCGCCGCAATCAGCTTGCTTTTCGCCTCTTCGGGGTTGCTGTCAAGCATCCGTTTCGCCGCTTCCGTTTGCATAATCACGGTCGTAATAGAATGTCCTGCCGTATCGTGAATGTCTTTTGCAATACGCTGGCGTTCTTCCAAAGCGGACACCTCCGCCACGACCGCATAGGCTTTTTCCAGCTCCTTTTTACTCTCGTCAAGCTCCGTCAAAGCACGGTCAAGCCGCAAAAATTGGCGATAAAAGGCGAGTGCGATTTGCACGAGTAGGAAATGGATACTTAACGTCACGACTGCGCCGAGCGATTCTTGTAAAATCATCATCAGCTCGACGTTATGCCCAAGGCGTATCGCCGCTCTTGCGCCGTAAATCACCGCATACAACGGCACGGAAAGGCAGAAAAGCCAAATAGAAAACTTAGCTTTGTCGGATGCCAAATAAAAGCCCGTCAAAATCAAAACGTAGATAATGAGCGAATAATTGCCGCTCGCAAAAAATACAAAACCGCAAGCAAGCAAAGCGTCGAGCACGTAAAATACCGTCTTTTTCCGTTGTTCGCGAATGGCGAAAAGTTTGAGTGCAACCGACACGGAAAGCACCACGCTTAAACCCGTGAATAGGGTCATTCCCCACCATTTCCCTTCGCGCAAGGCAACGTCTAACTGTTGCAAGACGATGAGCGCTTCCACAAAAAGCAACGTTGCGAAAATCACCCATTTCCCAAAGAAAATAAACTGCGCTTCATTGCGGAAATCGTACTTCCCAAAAAGACGGACGAAATAGGCGCGAAAGCCCTTTTCCTCTAATTTTTTATTTACTCCGTTTCCTTGCAAAGATGGAGCATTTTTTGTCTTTCGCCTCATACCTGCCCCCTTTATTTTTCACTTTTTATAAGCGCTTCTACGGAATAATTTTCACTAAACTCCTGCATTCTGCCGCTCGCGTAGTAGCTATAAACGCCACAAGGGGCGACGATGACGTGGTCACACAAAAGCACGTTGTGACAGCTACACAGCATTTGGCATTTGCGGGTCGTAAGATCGTCCGTTCCCGACGGCTGCGCACGCCCAAGCGGATGGTTATGCACCAGCACGACGCCCACCGTATCCTCGTCTAAAAAGACGTGGGAAATCTCTTCGGGCAATACGTTGACGTTGAAGGCGCCTCCACCATCAATCCGTCTACACCGCACGACTTCCCCCTTTTTATTCAAAGAATAGACTTCCGCAAGTTCCTCTTTTTCCTTGGAAAGTTTTCCATAGATATACGGAATAAAGCGTGCGCTTTCAAAAGGTCCTTCATAATCGGAATAGGGCATGGTGTACACTCTCTCGCAAAGCTTGCCAATCAAGGACAAAAACGCCGCCGTTTGCAAGCCTACGCCCTCCACTTTACAAAGCGCTTCCACCGATGCGCTAAAAATCGCGCGAAGTGAACCAAATTCTTTCAATAACTTATGCGCAAGCCCGTTGGTGTTTTTTCTCGGAATAGCATAAAAAAGCAACATTTCCAAGTCCT
>JAZORL010000026.1:0-16750 GCA_045656625.1 Candidatus Scatosoma sp.
GTAGTACCAAGGTCGATACCAATTACTTTACCTGCCATAATTTCTTTCTCCTTTTGCCGCCTACTTTTGCGGCGCTGTTTTTTATTTAAAGTCGGAGGCCAAGCGGTCTTAGGAAGACAACTCTAGGTTGCAACTCCTTGGCTCACAGAACGACATGGCTACGATCCGACTTACCAAGGCCGATACCAATTACTTTACCTGCCATAATTTCTTTCTCCTTTTGCCGCCTACTTTTGCGGCGCTGTTTTTTATTTACACTTATATCTAACCAAACTTTTCGCCCCTTAAACAGCTTTTTTTGAAAATTTTATAAAAATAATTTCTTGCTATTCTTTTTCTTGTTGGATCATTGATTTTTTCATAAAATCCATGCTACAATATCCCTATGAATAAATTTGATAAAATAAATCGGCTTGGCGAAAATTCGCCAAGCCGATTTTTCTTTTTTCCAAATCTATTACGGTCTTAAACCGCTGCCGCCTTGCAAGGTGATCGTTTCACCCGTCACGTATTTCGCCAAATCCGAGCAAAGGAATACGCACATACCGCCGATGTCTTCTTCGGGGTCGGCAAATCTACCCATCGGTACGGCTTTAATCGTTTGTTCATAGCGGTCGGGATATTCTTCCTTGAATTTCTTCAAGCCTTCCGTCATCGCCAAAGGACAAATCACGTTCACGCGCACACCGTCAGGACCCCATTCCGTCGCCGCTACACGGGAAAGCCCACGAATCCCTTCCTTCGCCGCCGCATAGGACGATTGCGCTACACGGCCGAACAAGCCTGCGCCGCTTGCAAAATTGACAACGCAACCCTTCGTTTGTTTCAAGTACGGATATGCCTTTTGCATATAGAAGAAGGTCGCATAAACGCCCGAATAAATCGCAAGGTCAAGGTCTTCCTTCGTATGGTCAACGAGCATTTTCCCCGAAGCGGAAGCCTGCGCGTTATTTACCACCGCATCGATACGGCCGAATTTTTCCACCGTCTTGTCGATTACGTTTTGGATCGCCGCCTCGTCCGCACCGTCCGCCGCCACGCAAAGCACTTCACAGCCGTGCGCCGCTTCCAATTTTTCCTTCGCCGCCAAAAGCGTCGATTCCGTTCTGCCCGTAATCACGAGCTTTGCGCCCGCCTTTGCAAACGCCGTCGAAAGTCCAAAACCGATACCTCTGCCGCCGCCCGTAATGATTACCACTTTATCTTTCAAACTAATCATATTTTTTCACTCCTATTTTCGACGGTTGCCCGTCTTTTTTCTATATTATATACGAATTTTTTTCACTTGTCAAGACTCAATCTCAAAAAAATAGAAAAAGACCCGAAAGTTTTTTTCGAGCCTTGTTTATTTTAATTATTGCGTGACGATTACTTGCGCATAGCGAAGGACTTTTTCACCCTTTTTATAGCCTTTTACGTACACTTGCTTGACAATACCGCTCTCTTCGCCGTCTGCGGCAGGCATTGCCATAATCGCTTCCATGGTGTTTGCATCAAAGGCTTGACCAATCGGGTCGATTTCTTCCACGCCTTCCCCTTCAAGGACTTTTTTATACGATTTCAAAATCATATCCAAGCCCTGCTTGGTGTTCTCGTCCGAGCAAGCGCTCATCGCGCGCTCCAAGTTATCCCCGACAGGGAAGAGGGACGCGATTACGTCGTTTCTACCCTCTTGGTATCTCTGCGCCGATTGATTTTGCGTGCGGCGGCGATAATTTTCATATTCCGCAGTCACCGCATACCATTTGCGCTTATTTTCTTCCGCTTCGGCAAGTGCCATTTCCAGCTCTTCCTGCTTTTTATTGCACTTTTTCTTGGCGGTTTTTTCTTCCTTTTTCGTTTCTTGCGTTTCTTCGCAAACGTTTTCTACTTTTTCTTCGTTTTCCATTTTTCACAACCTCTCACTTCGTTTTCGTTTTATTTATAACGCAAAACCAAGCTTCTTAAACACTTTTTTCTTAAACTTCCAAATGCGCAAACTTTTCACGGCTGGAATAGCGGTAAAAAACCGCTTTTCTACCGATAACGGTCACGCAAACCGCGCCCAAGAGCTCGGCAACGTTTTCCGCAATCGCACGAGGAGTGTCTTCCGCGTTGTCTAAAACGGTCACTTTGACAAGCTCTTTCGCTTCCAAGGCGTCGGAAATGGTTTTCAAAAGGTTGTCCGTAATCCCGCCCTTACCAATTTGGGTAATCGGGGAAAGGGTGGATGCCAACGAGCGGAGTTTGCTGCGTTGTTTACTGGTAATATTTTCGTTCGTAATAATCATACTTGTTGTTTCCTTGAAAAATTAAATGTAATTTTTATAAAGCCTGCCCAAAGATTCTTCTTAAAATCCGATACCCCGAAGCAAAAAAAGGACTATCTTGAAAAACGTATGGAAAGACACTAAAGTTTGCCCGCCGGGGCCCTCGGCTTAAGGGATGAAATCGAATTCTACGTCGCCGATAGAAACCGTATCCCCTTCTTGACAACCCATCTTCGTGAGCGATTTGATTACGCCGCGAAGACGAAGGATTTTTTGGAAATACATCATGGAGTCGGGGTTGTTCAAAACGACGTTGCGGCAAAGCATGTCCACCAAGCCGCCGACAACTACGTACACGCCGTCTTCGTCCTTGAAAATCTCGAAATTCAAATCGTCGTTTGCCTTGTACTCGAATTCCTCTTCGACAGGTACGGGTTCTACGGGAGGCAACGTATTGAGCACCTCAAAAATCCCTTCGATAAGCTCCCTCGTGCCTTCGCCCGTAAGCGCAGTAATCGGGAAAATCTTATATTTTCTGCCGTACTTTTTCTTAAACGCTTTCAAATTCTCTTCCGCGCCGTACACGTCGCACTTGTTGCAAACGATAATTTGCGGACGAGAAGCGAGTTCTTCGCTAAACTCTTTGAGTTCGGCGTTGATTTTTTGGAAATCCTCGATCGGATTGCGTTCTTCGCAACCGGAAATATCCACCACGTGGCAAAGCATACGCGTACGCTCGATATGGCGCAAGAAATCGTGGCCCAAACCTGCCCCCTGCGCCGCTCCTTCAATAAGGCCGGGAATGTCCGCCGCCACGAAGGATTTTTCGTAATAACGCACCACGCCAAGATTGGGGGAAAGGGGCGTGAAATGGTAGTTTGCAATCTTCGGTCTTGCAGAGGAAATCTTGGAAAGAAGGGTACTCTTCCCTACGTTCGGGAAACCGACGAAACCAACGTCCGCAATCACTTTCATTTCCAAAATAACGGTGTGCTGTTTCACCTTTTCGCCCTTTTGCGAGAAGTTGGGCGCGTGCCGTCTTGCCGTCGTAAAGCGCACGTTCCCCTTGCCGCCATTGCCGCCGCGCGCAACGAGAATTTCCTGCCCGTCCTCAAAAACGTCGCAAATCAGCCTACCCGTTTCTTCATCACGGACCAGCGTCCCCAAAGGCACTTTGATATATAAATTTTTTCCGCTTTTACCAAAGCATTTGTTCGTACCGCCCACTTCGCCGTTTTCAGCAAAATAACGGGATTGGAAACGGAAGGGGAACAAGTCGTTCATGTCCTTATCGCCGACGAAATATACGTCGCCGCCCTTACCGCCGTCGCCGCCGTCCGGTCCGCAAGCAGGCTTACCCTTGAACGCCTTAAAGGAGTTCATACCGTCGCCGCCGTCCCCAGCTCTTATGAGTATTTTCACTTTATCGGTAAATTCACCCGTAGCCATAATTCTCTTTTCTCCTACTTAATTCCCGTATAGTATACCAAAAAAACAAATAAAAATCAATGAATTATGTGAGTGATATGTAAAATTTTCGTTAAGCTTTTCCCTTTCTTTCGTTTTCGGTTGACTTTCCTATCATAAAATGATACAATAAAACTTGTATTGGTAAACAAAACGGATAAAGGAGTTTCACTATGAAACTTAAAACGATGAAAAAAGCAGACGTTTTCCGCCTCGCACTCCTTTGCTGTGCGCTTGCTTTTTGCTTGGTCACAGGCGTCTTGGGCTTGATTAAAGGGAATACCAACAACGCGTTCATGAGTTTGCTTTCCGTGCTCTACGTGTTCATTCCCACGATTGCGGAAAAGCTCTTCAAATTCCGTATTCAAAACTCTTTGTACGTGTTCATTTTGCTTTATACCATTTGTCCCTTGCTCGGCTATGCGTATAATTTTTACCATCTCGTGCATTGGTGGGACGATATTTTGCACGGCTTTGCAGGGGTTATCTTTGCTATGCTCGGCGCATACCTTCCCTACGTTTTAAGTAAGAAAAAACGTTGCAGCGTTGCCCTTTGCGCCTTCTGCGCGTTCTTCTTCTCAATTGCCATTTCGGGGCTTTGGGAGCTTTGGGAATTCACGAGCGACTCCTTATTCCACACCGATATGCAAAAGGATACGATTCTTTACGACCTGCCCCCGTCTTACGTAATTAGTGAAGCCTTGGGCGGCGGCGTGGGTGAATTAAAGCCTGTGGACGACGTACAAATTCTCGTCAACGGCACAACCCTTGGCTACTACGTAGACCTTGGCTTGATCGACTCGATGAAAGACATTTTGGTGGAAACGGCAGGCGCGGCGATTTATACGCTTATTTACGTCATCGTGCGTGGCAAATATTTCGTATTTGTGCCTTCCAAAAAAGAACCTGCGTTGGTTTTGGATACGACTCCCCTTTCCAACGAGGAAGAATCCGACGACGAGGATCTGGACGAAGCGGCATTTTCCGAAAGCCTTGACGAAGAAGACATAGAATCCAACGATATGAAAGACTAAAACAAAAGAATCAAATCCCCCGAAAGCGGTCGCTTTCGGGGGATTTTTTATTTACCTTGCCAACGCACCGAGCGCAAAATCCCCGTCGTGACAAGCATTTTTCCACCCCCGCTTTTACGCCGTAATGCGTCCTCTAAAAGATCGGAAAAGAAATTTTTTGCATCCACGATCCGCTCGCAAAAAAGATAGTAAGCAAGTGAGCCGGGCACAGTGTTCACTTCGCAAAGATAGACGTTTTTGCCGCTAATCAGAAAATCCATACGCACTACGCCACGCAAATCCATTCGCTTATACACCGTCCGTGTATACGAGCGAATTTTTTCACGCAATTCACCGCTCAATACGCACCTACCCTGCCCTTTTTCGTAGTTTGCGTCCCTCTCTCCGTCCCGATTCCGCTTGACGTATTTTTCTTCAAAGGAATAAATTCCATCCCCAAACGCCCGTTCCGCTTCGGATACGAAAATCTCGCCGTTTAAGGAATAGGCGGCGCAATTCACGTCCTGCTTTTCTTCTAAATATTTCTCAACAATCACGCGATCATCGAGCGCAAACGCCGCTTCAATCGCCGCTCTTGCCTCCCCCTCGTCTTTCGCTACCGAAATCCCGATAGACGAGCCTAAATGCGAGGGCTTTACTACAACTGGGTATTTCAGTCGGCTTTCAATGCTTTTGAGCAAAAATGCACCCCGTTTTTCGTAGTCTTTCTCGTTTACTCGTATGTAATCGACGGTCGGCACGTTCAAAGCACGCATAATCAGCTTCGTCGTGTACTTATCCATAAAAACACCCGACGCCGTTAAATCGGGCGAGGCAAGAGGGATATTGTTCCATTCCATCAACGAGGAAACGCCGCCCCCTTCCCCAAGTCCACCGTGACAGCAATTTAGCGCAACGTCTACCTTCCCCAGCCGTTTTATTTTGCGTTTTACGCTGTTCAACGCGTACACGCTCCCCCCGTCGAAGAAAATTCGCTCAAAAGAGGAATAGCGCCTTTCTTTGAACGTATCCAGGCTAAACATCTTCGGCGAGGTATACGTGCCGCCATCCGTGTGCATATAAACGGGCAACACAGTATATTTTTCTTTGTCGAGTAAATTCATCACAAAGACGCCCGTCAGTATAGAAATTTCGTTTTCGCAGGACTTCCCCCCGAAAAACACCGCCACCTTCCGCATAAAAAAACACCTCCGCAAAGTTTTTCTTTGCTTTGGTGTTTCTTTCGTTTGCCTTCCCTAATCAATTAGGGAATATAGACGTCGGGCAAATCGTTCATAAAAAGTACGCAATCTCCCGCTTTGATCCATTTGGAAAGCTCCTCTTGCGCCAAATCCAACGTCTTTACAACGGACAGCTTCGCCGCCTCGCCGCCTGCCGCCGTATAACCGCTCTTTACCGCGCCAACCAGCGTATCGCCAACCAAAATCACTTTATCCAAGTTCGCCTGCGCAATTTGCCGACCGAGCGTTTCGTTGATTTTTTCTTCCAATACGCCGCACTCGACAATCCCCGGCGTGACCACGCATTTTCCACCCTCAAAACGAGAAAGCGCCGCAATCGCTTCCTGCGCTCCAATCGGGTTGCAGTTATAGCCGTCGTCCAAAATATACACGCCGTTTTGCTCGATAAGCGATAATCTATGAGGAATACTTTGCAAAGCGGAAATCCCTTGCTCAATCTCTTCCGCACTCATACCAAGCTCTTTCGCAAGCGCCGCCGCAAGCGCAATATTTTCCACTGCCGCATTGCCCAAAAGTCTTGTTTTGGCGTGCACGTCTTCACCATCAAGTTTCAAAACAAATTCCGTTTCCGTCGCACCGAGCGTAATATTTTCCGCATCCAATGCATACGTGATTTTTTCTTGACTTAATCCTGCGTTTTCAATAGGCGCGCGCAAACTCTTGCCGCAAACAACTTTTTTCGCAACGCTACGTAAAATAACGCTCTTTTCCTGCCAAACGGCATCTAAATTTTCAAAGGTTGCAATATGCTGTTCGCATACGCCCGTAAAGATTGCATAGTCGGGTTGCACGAGGGTGCAAAGCTCGGAAATATCCCCTGCCTTTCTTGCGCCCATTTCCGCAATAAAGATTTGTTTTTTCGCAAACTCGGGGGAAAATACCGTTTTTGCAATCCCCATCGGGGTATTATAAGATTCGGGTGTTTCCACAACGGAATACTTTTCCGAGAGAATCGTTTTTAAGATGTTTTTCACGGAAGTTTTGCCGTAGCTACCGACAATCCCCACACGGATGATTTCCGTTTCGTTTAATACCTGCCCTGCTCGTTTTACGAATTTACGATTTCTTGCGTTCTCAAAAACGCCCGTGATTGCATTGGCTATCATCAACGTAGTCGGCAAGCATATAGGCAATAACGCAAGCGGCGCATACGCAATCAACGCGTAAATTTCCGAGCCGTTCCAATCGGCAAGCGCTCTTAAACCCCAAAACGCCGCAATCGCAAGAATCACGTTCAAAACTGCGAACAATGTGTAAAGCCGAATCACTCTACCCGAGTATTTCACTTTCACCTTCAAGGCATATTTTTTACTCGCCAAAATGAAAAGCAGGCAAAGGAAAAGATAAGTCGCCGCCGCAAGTCCAATAGACCAAGCATAGCTTAAAAAGGAAAAGCAAAGGGAAACGACAGCCGTTGCGAGCGCAAGCATAAGCGCAAGCACGGAAAGGCGGTTGTAAAACAAATTGTCTTTCCTACGAAGCCAACGCCAATAGTCCCTATTTTTATAGCCGCATTGTTGCATAATGCCCAGGCTACTTCCCGCCGCCACGCTCAAAATAATTCCGCAACAAGCCGCAATTACACTTCCTATCATTTCAAACATAGAAAAATTCCTCTACCATGAGATTAAATAACGTGGGATTTTCCGCAAACGCAAAATGCCCACCCGATATCGTTTGTAAATCACATTGCGCAAAACACGCCGCATACGCCTGCGCTTCACGCATAGGCGTCGTTTTATCCTCTTCCCCTTCTATGATGAGTACGGGGTTTTCGACCTGCTTTGCGCACCCACGCAGGTCCTCGTTCACGATCTTTTTATAGCTCTCTTTCATAATCGGCGAAAGCGAACGATATTCTTCGCTCCCAAATTTCCGCTCGGCATACTTTGGCGCAAAACGTTTGACAAAGCGATATGCCCGCACCTTACACTTATACCGAAAACCGCGATTCATAATCACGCCGGCAGGACCGGTCAAGACGATTTTATCAAACGCGTTTTCGTAGATAGCCGCCATTTTCACCGCCACACGACACCCAAAGGAATGGGCGATTACGTTGGGATTTTCCACGTCCAACAGCCGCAAAGCGGATTTCGTCCACTCGGCATAATCCCCTACGGAAAAGGGCTTTTCAAGCGGTTTGCTTTTCCCAAAGCCCAAAAAATCCAAAGCCGTCACACGATAAAATTTTGAAAAGTAAGCAATTTGCGCCGCAAAGGCTTCCTTGGAAGAAAGATAGCCGTGCAAAAGCACCAAATCCTTCCCCTTTCCCTTTTGTAAAAACGAAATATCGGAAAGCTGAACGGTCATATTCCCCTTAAAAAATCTTTTTCATCGTCAAAGCGTTTTCGCCGTCTTCGTAGTAATTTTTTCGTATCCCGTACTGTGAAAAACTGTATTTTTTATACAAAGCAATCGCCGCTACGTTGCTTTCACGCACCTCTAAAAAGCATTGCGTAGCACCCAAAGCAATCGCCCTTTCGAGCATAGACTCCATCAAAAGTGCGCCATAGCCCTTTTTGCGGTGTGCTTTCGATACCGCAATATTTAAGACTTCCGCATCCTCAAAAAGTACGGATAAAACGCAATAGCCGCATACCTGCCCCCCATCTTCGATTAAAAAGCAATGAGAAAAGGGCAAGGAAAAGCTCGAAAAAAGCGCCTGCTCGTTCCACGGATCGGAAAAACATTCCCTCTCAAGCTCCGCAATTTTCGGTAGGTCTTTTTCTTCCCAAGCGCGGATCATTTTGCGCCCCCTTCCAGATTGAGCTCCGCCGAGCTTTTGCGAACGTACAACGCCGTCAGCTCGCCAAACTCTCCCTTTTTCGCTTTCGCTATCGCCGCATTTTTCATGCCTACCGCCGTATCCGCAATCGTCAGCAGCGCTTTTTCGGCGATCGGCGCAGTCGCGGAAGAAACAAGCTCGTAGCCTTGCGCCGCTAAATCCAATACCTCCGCTTCCGTCAAATAAGCAGGGGGGTAGACAATTTGCCCGTTCTCATAGCCGCAAGCATAGTAGGAGCCGTGCAACGCATCAATAATGCAAAGCTGTTTTTTCTCTATCGCATTATATGCAATCGTATCGAAAGAAGTGATAGGCAAGGTCTTTTTTCCGTGCGCCAAAGCAAACCCCTTTGCCACCGAAATCGCAATACGTATCCCCGTAAACGAGCCTGCACCCACCGCCGCTGCGAAAAAATCACATTCCGACGTCGTCAGCCCCGCCTTTTTCAACGTTTCATCAATCACACCCATCAACGAGGTCGAGTGCTTCATCGCGCAATTTTCAATTTTCCCAAAGAAGGTTTCCCCCTCTTTATAAGCGACCACCGCCAAATGGTTTCCGCTCGTATCTATCGCTAAAAAGTTCATAAAACACCCTTAATACTCGATTTCTCGTTCGTTTTCACTCAATTTGCGAATGATTACCCTCTTACAGTACGGGGGCAACAGCGGCGCAATGTTTTGCGCCCATTCAATCAAACAAATCCCCCCCATCTCGAAATAATCGGCAAGCCCTAAATTTTCCGCTTGCGCAACGCTCTCGATGCGGTAGCAATCGTAATGGAACAGCCGACCGTCGTAATCGTTCATATACGCATAGGTGGGACTCGTCACTTCCTCTTCAATGCCCAAGCCTTTCGCTACGCCCTTGGAAAAAACGGTCTTTCCAGCGCCCATATCCCCGTCAAGCAAAACAACGTCGCCTGCCTGCAAGGTCTTTGCATATTCTCTTGCGAAGTTTTCCGTTTCTTCGCGTGTTTTCGTGATAATCTTTGCCATAGTTTTATTATAATACCAAAACGAAAATTTTGCAATCCTTTCTTGAAAAAATCTTTATATTTTCCACTTTTTTAAGAAATTCGAAAGCCGTTTGTAAAGCAAAATCGTCAAAAGGGACACCGACACCGTTTTAACTACGTTAAAAATCAGCACCGCTCCCCAAAATTTTGCAAACGCTTCCTGCACCGTCATACCAAAAATCGAGCCCCCGAAAAGATATGCATACGTCGGGAAAATAAGGAACCGATTGGCAAGCAGCGCCACCCCCGTCGCAATCAAAGACCCAATGCATAACGTACTAATCACCGTCTTCAAGCTTTTTCGATATTGATACAAAATCGCAGGCAACAGCAAAAACGAGCTTGTAATCAAAAAATTCGCAAGCTCGCCCGCACAGAGCGAGGACGAACTAATGCACCGCAAACTCTCTTTCAAAAGACATACGATTACCCCTTCCACAGGCCCTAACAAAAAGGAAATCAGCAAAATGAACACGTTGCCGAAATCAAGCTTCAAAAACTCCGCGCCAAAAATCGGCATAGGAATTTCCAAAAAGCTGACCGCATAGGAAAGGGCAACGAAAATTGCCATAAAGGCAATCCGCTTTGCCGTAAACCGTCTTTTCATACGGTCTTTGAAGGATTTTTTGGGCGGTAAACTCGTACCTGCCCCCCTCTTTTCTATGTTTTTCCCGTTTTCTTGCATAAAGAAACGCTCCCTTGTCCTTGGGAGCGTTTTTTGCTAAAATTCCGTATTTTTAGGTAATTTCGCCACTCTTTCGCACACAAAAACACCTAAAAACGCCTTTTCACATCCGGACTTCACAAAACAACCTTTGCTTCACCGTCGGTATCGGAATCACGCCGATTCGGGAACGGAAAACCGTTCTTCGCAGACTATACTGCCGGTAAGGAATCACACCTTGCCCCAAAGACTTATTCATTTTTTATTATTATATTCAAACGCCGTGACGCTGTCAAGCGTTTTTATCCGCTAACGGGAAAAGGACGTAGAAAACACTCCCTTTGCCCACCTCGCTTTCCACACCGAACACAAATCGATGGCATTCCAAAATCGATTTTACAATCGAAAGTCCAAGTCCCGTACCCTTTACGGGGCGTTTATGCGTTTCTTGGGAGCGATAATATCGATCCCAAATCCCGTTCAGCTCGTCCCTGGGTATGCCCGATCCCGTATCTCGCACCTCGAAACGGAAATACTCGTCGCCTTCCTTTTTCATGCGGATATAGACGTTTTTATCCTCGCCCGTATAGTTGACGGCGTTGCCGATTAGGTTGTACAGCACCTGCCCGATTTTTCCTTCGTCCGCCAGCGTGTATAAGCCCTCTTCTACGTCTACGTGGAATTTGTAATTTTGCGTTTCCGTCAAGTAATGGAAGCGTCCCAATATTTCGTCTACGTATGCGCTCATATCTACGCTTGTAAGCTTTAATTCCGACAAGCCCGCAGTTATTTTTGATAAATCGAGCACGTCGTTGACCAACGAAGTCAAACGGTCCGCCTCGTCCACGATAACCTGCGCGTGCTGATTGCGTTTTTCGGGATTAGACCCAGAAATTTCCATAATCATGGACGCATAGGCTTTAATCATGGTCAAAGGGGTCTTGAAATCGTGCGAAACGTTGGCAATTAGCTCCTTTTGCATATGGTCGGTCTTGGAAAGTTCGTCTCTTGCGAAGTTCAAAGCCGATGCCAAATCCACCATTTCTTCCCCGTATTTCGCGCCGTGGAAATCCACGTTAAAATCCCCTTCGGCGAGCTTGCGCGCCTTGTCCGTGATTTCCGAAATCGGCTTGGTCAACCAACCGGAAAGCCCGCTCGAAACTGCAAAGGCAACCACCAAAACAAATACTCCCGTGACAATCGTTCTCACCATCAAAAGACTCGTCGTCGTACCAAGCACACTCAACGATTTCCCGACGTAGAGATATACGCTCACGCCTTCCTGTATCTCCATTTCCGAGCCGTAGACGTAGGTATTGTTTTCTTCGTACACGACTGCTTTTCCGCCGTGATTGGCAAGTTCCTTTTTCATTCGCGCAAGCTTTTTTGAAAAGTCGTAATGCTCTTCAATTTCAGGTGCGTTTTCATCGAAATTCGGTTCTTGGGGAAACTCCACCTTCCCTTCTTCGTTGATAATGACGATTTGCACCTCATATGCATCGGAAAGGAAATGCAAAAAGCCGCTATAATTTCCGCCGAAGGAATCGGACGGACCATCCAAAATCGCTCGCTCGACTTCCTTACCCGTGCGAGTGACTTCATGCGCCGCTTCGTCCTTATACGATTGCCGCATAATAATTTGTTGGGAAATCCCCAAGCCTAACACAATGAAAAGGGAAAAAATCGAAAAAATCGACCAAAGTAAAAAGAAAATACTCGCACTTTTTCGTTTGCGAAGAAAGCCACGCTGTCGGCGTGGCTGTTTAGGGATATTCTGTTGTACGCTATCCCCTCTTTTCATGCTTTACTCCTCGAATTTATATCCAAGTCCACGAAGGGTGACGATAAATTTGCGGTAATCCTTCAAGTTTCCGCGCAGCATTTTGATATGGGTATCGACCGTGCGATCATCGCCGTAGAAATCAAACCCCCAAACGTCGTATAAAAGCTTTTCACGTGTAAGCGCAATGCCTTTGTTGCGAACCAAATAGAACAGCAGCTCGTATTCCTTGGGCGTAAGCTCCGCTTTCACACCGTCTACGTACACATTTCTGCCTGCCATATCGATTTCCAAGCCCTCGAACTTCAAAATCTCGTTCCCTTGCGGCTTGCTTGCCCGACGTTTGGTCACCGCATTGATGCGCGCCATCACTTCCTTGGGCGAGAAGGGCTTCGTCACGTAATCATCCACGCCAATCTCAAAAGCAAACAATTTGTCGTATTCCTCGCTGCGTGCGGAAAGCATAATCACGGGGATATCCTTCGTCTTTTTAATTTCCTTGACCGCCGAAAAACCGTCCAAATGCGGCATCATCACGTCCATCAAAATTAAATCGTAATCCTTTTCACGGCAAAGCTTCACCGCTTCCATACCGTCCGCCGCTTCAAACGCTTCATTCCCCTCAAATTCTACGTATTCACGGAGTACTCCGCGAATCATCTCTTCATCATCTACTATCAAAATCTTCATTTTTTATAAAAACTCCTTTATTTCCCTCTTATTTATACCCAATTTTTGTCAACTTTAAGGCATAAACGAGTGAAAAATCGGTGAAATTTTCCAAATATAGGTATAAATCTCATTTTTTTCGGTTATTTTATGGCATGATTATAACATACACGCGCATTTTTGTCAATATCACTTTTTCATTGCACATCCTGCGTATTCCAAAAAAAAGGAAGACGTATCGGTCTTCCTTTATATTTATATAATGTAAAAGGGTTTCCTTATTTTTCGACGAATTTCTTCATCATAGAGAAGGTTTCGTCAGAAATAAGATGCTCCATGCGGCAGGCGTCCTCTTCGGCATTCGTAGCGGAAATCCCGTTTTTCATGAGATAATCACGGATAATACAATGCTTTTCAAAGACCGCTTCCGCATATATTTTTCCGCTTTCGGTGAGATAGAGATGTTTGCCGTTTTCGTAGACGTAGCCCTGCTCGCAAAGATGCTTGACCGCTTTATTGACCGCCGCCTGCGAAACCCCCATACGCTTGGAAACGTCGATGCGATGCACGACGTCCTGTTCTTTTCCGAGCGTCAAAAGACTCTCTAAATAGTCTTCCGCCGATTGATTGTATTTCCCAGTTGCATTCATAATTTTTCCCCTTAATGCAGAAATTTTCCCAAAAAAACGATGGGTATAACGTTTGGTTTTAGAAACAAGCAGTTCAAGGCGCATACCGATAGTATGTAACCGAACCGCAACGCAGAAATGCGATGAAAATAAAATAGTTCTTCGTAGAGGCAAGCAGGTCGCAAAGCGCGTGGCTTTTCCGAACTAACTGCGTTTGGTTTTAGAACCGAGCAGTTCAAGGCGCGGTGAGGGCGCATACCGATAGTATGTAACCGAACCGCAACGCAGAAATGCGATGCGTTATAAAATCAAACAAGCGTCGCCGAATGAGAAAAAGCGGTACTCATTTTCCACCGCATATTTATATACGCCCAAGATTTCTTCCCTGCCTGTTAGACAAGCAACCAGCATAATCAAGGTACTTTCAGGCAAGTGGAAATTCGTCACAAGCGCATCGACACATTTCATTTTATAGGGCGGGTACAAGAAAATTTCCGTGTTTCCGTGGCACGCACGCACCATACCCTTTTCGTCCGCAACGCTTTCAAGGGTGCGCACCGACGTCGTACCGACGGCAATCACACGCCGACCTTCCGATTTCGCTTTGTTGATGATTTCCGCCGCTTCGGGCTTAATTTCGTAGTATTCCGAGTGCATTTTATGGTCCGTGATAATCTCTTCGCTGACCGGTCTAAACGTACCCAACCCCACGTGCAGCAAAACTTCTGCTATTTGCACACCCTTGTCTTTTAACTTTTGCAAGAGCTCGGGGGTAAAGTGCAGCCCTGCCGTCGGCGCAGCCGCTGAACCGTCCACTTTGCTATACACCGTGTTGTAGCGTGCTTGATTTTCAAGCTTGGCTTTGATATAGGGGGGTAAGGGCATCGTACCCACACGAGATAACACGTCTTCAAATGCGCCCTCGTATTCAAACTCTACGATTCTCTCACCCGTTTCGGTGATATCCTTTACCGTGAGCGAAAGCTCGTCGCCAATCGTCATTTTGACACCGATTTTACCCTTTTTGCCCGGTCGCATTAAGACTTCCCACGTATTGAGCTCCAAGCGTTTCAATAGCAGGACTTCTACCACGCCGCCGTGCGGTGTAAGCGCATAGGTGCGTGCAGGGATTACCTTCGTGTTATTGACGACGAGTACGTCCCCTTCTTGCAAATAATCGGTGATATCTCGAAAAACTTTATCCGTAATCGTCTTTTCCTTGGTATCATACACCAAAAGACGGGAAGAATCGCGCGGCTCTACCGGCGTTTGCGCAATCCGTTCTTCGGGTAAATCGTAATAAAAATCGCTTTTTTTGTACTGTACTTTTTCCATAATTCTTTCTTTTTGAGCAGTTTCAACGCATACCTGCCCCTATCATTTATTCGTTATCGTCAAAAATAGAGATTTGGCGCTGCGCTTTGAGTGTAGGTTTTAAGCCCATATGCGCATAGCCGTCCTTTAAGCAAATTCTACCCCGAGGCGTACGCGCAATAAAGCCAAGCTGCAAAAGGTAAGGCTCATACACGTCCTCGATTGTATTCGCATCTTCGTTGATCGTCGCCGCAAGCGTTTCCAAGCCCGTCGGGCCGCCGCCGAATTTTTCAATCAAGGCACGGAGATAATCACGGTCGGTTTCGTCCAAACCAAGCTCGTCAATTTCCAATCTCGCCAACGCAAAACGCGCGTCCTCACGCGTGATCTGTTTATTCCCTTTTACCAACGAGAAATCACGCACTCGCTTCAAAAGTCTATTTGCAATACGGGGCGTGCCACGGCTTCTTCTTGCAATCTCGTCCGCCGCATCGTCCGCAATCGAGATATCGAGCGCTCTTGCCGAGCGGGAAACGATTTCACGAAGCTCGTTCGGCGTGTACATTTCCAAGCGGTTGATAATCCCGAAACGATCCCGCAAGGGTGCGGCAAGCATCCCCACACGCGTGGTTGCGCCAATCAACGTGAACTTTTTAAGCGCAAAACGGATATTCCGCGCGGACGGACCTTTGCCAACGATAATATCGAGCGCATAGTCTTCCATGGCAGAATACAAAATTTCCTCTACCGAACGGTTCAAGCGGTGAATTTCGTCAATAAAAAGCACGTCGCCGTCGTTTAAGTTGGTCAAAATTGCGGCAAGATCCCCCGAACGCTCAATGGCAGGGCCGCTCGTAAGCTTAATCGATACCCCCATTTCGTTTGCAATAATATGCGAAAGGGTGGTCTTACCAAGCCCCGGAGGCCCGTATAAAAGCACGTGGTCGAGCGCTTCGCCGCGCGCTTTCGCCGCCGCAATATACACGCTCAAATTTTCCTTGACCTTTTGCTGGCCGACGTAGTCCGCCATGACTTTGGGTCTTAAAACGTTCTCTTCGACGTCGTATTCGGTTTTAGTGCTGACAAGCAAATTTTCGCCGCTGTATTCTTCTTCGTCAAACATATCGTCATTCCTTTTTAGGATTCTTATTTACTTTGTAAATAAAGCAAGAAAGCCGAGTGCGTGCAATCCACTTTTTACACACCGGCTTGGAGCGCCTTTAACACGATCTCATCCACCGTTTTTGCGCCCAGCTCGTGCGCCTTTTTCACCGCTTGCGCACTTTCCGCACGAGTAAAACCCAAGCTCATCAGAGCCGACACCGCTTCCTCGTCTTGTGCAGACAGCTTGACAGGCGCTGCTTTTTCAGGCGCTGGCGTGAGAGTATCCTCGCTCGCACCAAGCACTTCCAACGCCGAGATTTTGCCGTGCAATTCCAAGACAATTTTTTCCGCCGTCTTTTTGCCTAAACCTTTGACGGTGGCAAGGCGTTTTACGTCGCCCGTCGCAACCGCCATAGCGAAATCGTCCGCGCTCAGTGTTGCCAAAATGCCGATTGCCATTTTCGGCCCGACGCCCGAAACGGAAATGAGCTTTAAGAATAGTTCCTTTTCTTTCGTGCTGTTAAACCCGAACAGCGTTACCCCGTCTTCCTTTACCTGCAAATAGGTGTATAATTCCGTCACCGCGCCCACGGTGAGATTTCTAAACACCGCGCCCGTGCAGTACGCTTCGTACCCCACGCCGTTTACGTCTAATATTACCGTTTCCGCCGTGGTCGTGAGCACCTTTCCCCGTAAATACGCTATCATAGCTCTTTCTCCTAACTTTTCGATTACTTATACTAAAAAGACGCCTTTTAGGCTGGTTCAGCTTATTCTTTTCTAGTATCGCTGG
>JAZORL010000027.1:0-6539 GCA_045656625.1 Candidatus Scatosoma sp.
CGTCAATCGGGGCTTTTTGACAAGGGTGCGCCTACGGAAAGATGGTTTTACGCGCAAAAAATCCATAAAGAATTGAAACCTTTTGAAAAAGAATTGGTAAATTGTTCTTGGGAAAAGTGCTTGCGTGTAGATTCTACCGTAACAGACGTAAACGAATTGTTTAATTGTCAAAACGGAAATGCTTTTGAAGAATTTGCGACAATGCAAAGCGTAGAAACGGACGCACGTTGTCTTGTGGGCGGGTTCAAAAATCAGGACGGAAAGGAAGCGTTTATGCTTGTCAACGTGATGGATACTTCCCATAAGAAGACAGTCGGGGTAAAGCTTACTTTTCAAAAACCTGTTGCGTTCAAAATTTATAGACACGGCGAGGTGTATTCGCAAATCTTCGATGGCAGCGTGGAAATGATGCTTGGCATAGGCGAAGGGATCTTTATGATAGAGGAATAAGCTATGAATAAATTATTGCGAAAGAAAAAGACGAGTTGGAGCAGAATATTTTTTATTCTTTGCTTTATTATCGTGCCCACAATAAATTTCCTCGTCTTTTACGTTTACGTCAATTTCGATGGCATTTTGATGGCGTTTTACAATACGAAATTGGGCGGCGAGAAGGAGTGGGGTTTACAAAATTTCCGTGCATTCTTCCAAGAGCTGAAACATTTGGATTCAGGGCTTGGTTTGGCATTTGTGAATACGTTTAAGACCTTCCTAATCAATATAATTATCTTTCCTTGGGGGATTGTGGTTTCCTATTTCTTATATAAGAAAATCCCCTTTTATAAAGGATTTAGATTGTTGTTCTTTTTGCCGAGCATTATCAATGGGATTATCACGGTAGTCTTTTATAGAAACCTTGTTTCTCCAGACCCTGCCGGGCCGCTGGCACAGCTCACGCAAAAGCTTTGCGGCTTATCCGACCCTCCTGATTTGTTGGGCGATCCGCGCTTTGCGAACACCTTTATTTGGATACATATGCTTTGGCTTTCCTTCCCGGGTGATATGATTATTTGGGGCGGCGCGTTTGCGAGAATTCCCGATAGCGTAATCGAATCGGCGAGATTGGACGGCGCAAAGTGGACGACGGAGCTTGTGAAAATTATTCTGCCAATGATTTGGCCTACCTTTGCGTTGAAGATGATTATCTTCATTTCCGCAGTATTCGGTTCGTCGGGTGCAGTATTCTTGTTGACGGCAGGTAAAGCGGACACAATGACCTTCTCCGTATGGCAATATATGAATATATTGAATACGAAGGATCCCACTTCGAACGTTTACAATTACATTTCGGCGGTGGGTATCGTCGTGACGCTCGCTTCTATGGTGCTTGTTGTGTTAGGGAAACTCGTTGAGAATAAGTTCTTTAAGGACGTAGATTATTAAGGGGGGGTGGATAAAGATGAAAATGAATTTTTTGCAAAGAAAAACCACAGCTGAAAAAATTATCTACACCTTTATTTTCGTAATTTTCTCGCTTTTTGCGCTTTCCTATCTGTACATCTTCGTGTGGGGCTTTATCGCTTCGTTAAAGACCCAAACGGAAACGGTTATGGATCCGTTCGGATGGCCTGCAAAGCTACAATGGAAAAACTATTCGGAAGTTTTTACGAAATTCATCGTAGAAGAGGCGGGGTTCTTTGAGATGACTTTTAATAGCATCTATTTTTCGATTGTTCCCGCAGCAGGCAGTATTCTTTTTTGCTCGATGCTTTCTTACGTGACGACGAAATATCGTTTCTTTGGTGCGAAGGTGTATTATTATTTATCCTTCGTTGTCATGCTTCTGCCTATTTATAGCTCGGGCGGCGCAATGTATAAGCTTATTCACAATTTGAATTTGATAGATAATTACGCGTTCGTTATAACGTCCTTTGGCGGTATTGGTGCAACGTATATGTATTTTGCAGCGTTCTTCAAAAACCTTTCTTGGAGTTATGCGGAAGCTGCATACATAGACGGGGCAAACGATTGGCAAGTCTTTTTCAAGGTAATGCTTCCGCAAAGTATGACGATGATAGGGGCGCTCTTCTTGCTCGCTTGGATGGGAGCATGGAATAGCTACGAAGGGCAGCTTCTTTATTTGAAGAGTTTGCCTACGCTTTCCGTTGGTATTTATATTTTCGATAGCGATACGGAAGGTTTGGCAAGAAAGGACTTGCTTTATTCAGCTTGTATGATAGCTTCTATTCCGACGCTTATCATTTTTGCTTGTTTTAATAATATTATGATGAGCAATATTTCTCTGGGCGGTATTAAAGAATAAAACAAAGAAAAATTAATAAGGAGTTTTAATATGAAAAAAATAATCAGCATGACGCTTGCAGGCGTACTTTCCTTAGCGGCGGTATTCGCTGCAGGTTGTGGCAAAAAGAAAGTGCCGGATACGGCAACGGATATCGAAATCACCTTCTGGCGGTCAGGGATGGGGGATGCGTATATCAAAAAGATCGTCAAGGCGTTTGAAGAAAAGTATCCCGAATATAACGTGCATTTGGATTCGGATCCCACAAATACGGCAATTCAAGATAATATCATGAACGGGGCAAAATATAACTCGGTAGATCTTTATTTTGAGCCCACCCCCACAAATTCGTTCTATGAATATTTAGAGCCGTTAGACGACGTTTTAGAAATGGTGAATGAAGGGGAAACGAAAGCGGTAGGCGAGAAGATTATGGATACCCTTTTGCCGAATTATCGTTTCTACGACGGCAAATATTATACGCTCCCGTATGGCGGCGGTGTTTGCGGCTTGGTTTATAACGGCGATTTGATGGAAGGCTTTGAGCTTCCGAATACGACGAACGAACTTCGTAATTTGGTATTTGACCTTTATTCAGAATACAATAATGATGGCTGCAAGCCCTTCATTTACTTCAACGGCGGTTATTGGGAATACGTTTATAACATTTGGCAGGCGCAATACGACGGGTTGGATTATTATTATAATACCTTCTCGACGTTGGGACAAGATGTGTCTGTGCTCGGTACGGCAAATGAAAACCCTAGCCTTGACGTATTAAAGGCGAAGGACGGCAGATACGAAGCGTTGAAGGTGCTTGAAACCTTGCTTGATTCTCAAAACATCGTTGCAGGCTCGAATTCCGCAGGACATACCACGCAGCAAACGAAGTTCTTGAATGGCAGAGCGGTTATGATGTGCAACGGTGCGTGGATGAACAACGAAATGAAAACTGCGTCCTCGACAACGAAGAATTTCCAAGTTATGAAGACGCCCGTTATCAGCGCAATTACGGATAAGCTCACCGACGTAAAGACGGATTCTTTCCTCTCGGACGTTATTGACGTAATCGATCAGGTCATCGACGGTGAAATTACGGCGGAAAGCTTGACGCAAGCTGATGGAAGATACCAAATCGGCACGAAGAGCATTTGCGCGGAGGATTGGGCGAGAGTATACGAAGCGAGAAATATGATTTGGGAAAATTATAGCCAACACGGTATTTGTATTCCCAAGTACGCATCTGCAAAAGAGGGCGCGAAAAAGTTTATTGCTTTCTATTTCTCCGATGAAGCACAAAAAATTATGAACGACGAAACGCATATGTCCTTGCCATTCACGTTTGATAATGAGGAAAACAAGCCTGACGTTGCTAATTGGTCGATTTTTGAACGCTCCATGTATAATTTTGCAAACAAATATAAGATGCTCGGTTTGGTGGAAGGAAGAAGAAGTCTTGTGTTCACGAGAGGTGGCGCTGCGGAATACGGTTATGTAGATTTCATTGGCGGTTTGAGTCAGCAATCGAATGCGGATACGGCAGATGAGCTTTGGGAGGAAATCGAGGATACGTTTGACAAAAATTGGAATACATATTTAAGCAATGCAGGCTTGAAATAATAAAGGGGATTTATATGAAAAAATCATTGATAAAGAAAGGAGTGGCTTTTCTCGCAGGGCTTGCTTTGTGTGCAACTCCCTTCGTTGGGACGCTGTCGAAGACGGTAGCAAGTGCGGGGAGATCCGAGCAAAAAATCGTCACGGAAGATATGTACGATAGTGAACTTTCTAATCAAAAATGGTATAAAACACGAGATATCGAGCATGAAACGGGAAAAATTATTTTCCGTAAGGATAAGACGAACGAAGAGAGTAAAATCGTCAGCGTTATTCTCGCAAACGACTTGCGTGAAATGAATATCGAAACCTGTATAAGCGGTCAATTGAGCGTAAAGGTGAATGAAGCTTTGGATGGGGAGTTTTATATCGGATTCGGGCTTTCTCGACCCTATTCGGAAGTGAATACGGCTTCGGCAATTTGTCTTTTCGACGCAGATGGCGCGATTGGCATGAAGGTGGAAAATTTTGACGGTGACGATATGGGCGTTGTGTATACAGCGCCGACAAGCTATGCCTATGGTGAAGAACTTTCGATAGAATTCGACGTGTTTTCAGCGGGAAGTTTTTTCTTATGCGTCAATGGGGAAAGTCTTGTAAATCATGATACGGAAAAGAAAGTATTTTCCGAAGGATACTTTGGTTTTGGACAAAGTGCCGGCTCGTCCGTGGAAATCTATGATGCAGAGGTTCGTGCCGCAACGTATGATAGACCGACAAATAGCAATATAAATGAAACGTTCTCGGATGGTTTCAATAGCGCGTTGTTATATTCGGAAGGCGGCAACAGCGGTTATTACACACCTGAAAAGGTGGTTTGCGAAGACGGTGTTTTGAAGTTTACCAACGTTACGGTAACGGGATATATTTCTACGAAATACGAGTTTTCTAATTTTACAATGACTTATGATATTCCGCATATTCAAAGAGTTGCTCAGAAGGATGCGGAAGGAAATATCATCACGCCTGCCACGAACTGGATAGGGGTGTCTATCGGTTGTCCTGCAATTAAGACGAATTCGTCGGTGGCGGTTGCGCAGTCTTTGTTCTTTTATATGATGCCCGTTTATAGTGGTGGGGACGCAATCAGTTTTTCTTGCGTACTGCTCAATAATTATTCCATTCTTAAACAGACGTCGATTTCTAACGAATATAACTTCTTCGCGACTCAAAATGGGGTTGACGGCGAAGGGAATGAGAGAACGGTAAATCTCAAAGTAGAGATGTTGGACGGCAAATTGCAGGTACTTGTAAAATACGACAATGAACCGAGCAATAGATATTACAAAGTTATGGATTACGATTTAGGATATACGCCGCAGGGATTCGTACAAATTTGGGGCTACGGTGACGATTTTAATTACGTGCAGAATAATATGGCGAACGGCAGAGAATCCTATTGTGCAAATTATTGGATTGATAATCTGATCATTGAAAACAAGGATAAAAATCCTAATTTAATTGAAGCAGGGTTTTCATCGAGTAAATTCCCGAAGCAAGATGATTTCTTGTATGTGGACGAATGGGATAACCGTGCGGACACGCTTTTCCAAGCAGATGCACCGAAGAAAGAAAGCGGTTGCGGAAGTAGTATTGGTATTGGCTTTTGTATGATGCTTGCGTTAGTGGGCGGAGCTTTAATGATGCGCAAAAAGGGAGGTAAAGAAGAATGAAAAAAAGAATAAGCCTTGCGCTTGCAATGCTCATAAGTCTGTCTTCTGTTGCCTTTGCGTCTTGCGATCAAAACGAAACTGTAACCGATTACGATAAGGTTTATCCCGATAGAGTGGTAAACACCTATTCCTTTGATATTATAGGCGGTCAAGACGTAATGCCTATCGGTTTATATTATGGTCCATATACGCCCAACGGTTCAGAGAACGGAAATACAATGCCTAATTTTACCGATGAATATTACGTTAAAATGCTTTCGGACGCAGGGATCAATCTTTTCACCTACTGTCCCGAGGTGTATCCGCAGGCAAGAGAGAGCATCAAAAAGGTGCTTACGCTTGCGGAAAAATACAATATCGGTTATTATATCAACGATTATGATATCGTAAGTATGTCACACGGGACAAAAACGGTTTTGGATGAAATTGTCAGCGAAAGAATTGCGGAGTTTGCGGATTATAAATCCTTTGTAGGTTTCTATTCCTATGACGAACCGCACTATGAGAAAATTGAATATATCGGGCAATTAAATGCGGCAATCAATCGTGTAAGCGACAACAAATATTCCACCTACGTCAATATGCTTCCGAGATGGGAAGAACGTCCTTTGAAATATACTTCGGGGACGGAAGACGTCGAGTATGAGGAATACGTTGGCAAATACTATCGAGAAGGCAACGGCAAGTACATTTCTTGGGATCACTACGTATGGGATTTCAAGAGCTATAAAGGCTATTTTAATAACTTGGCTATCATTAAATCGATGTCCGAAGAATATGGTATTCCTTATTGGGCGTTTATCCAAGCAGGCGGTCAATGGAACGATCAGGCGCTTGAAATCGAATCGTTGCCTGAACCATTCCCTACGGAAGGTCAGCTTATTTGGAACGTAAACACTTCGCTTGCGTGCGGATCGAAAGGCATTCAGTATTTCTTGGGTTTCCAGCCTTTGCACTTTGCGTATGCCCCGAACGGTACGTATGATTTTACGCGTAACGGTTTATTT
>JAZORL010000028.1:0-10724 GCA_045656625.1 Candidatus Scatosoma sp.
TATCGCGGGGTGGAGCAGCTAGGTAGCTCGCCGGGCTCATAACCCGGAGGTCGCAAGTTCGAATCCTGCCCCCGCAACCAGATGGCGGCGTAGCTTAGTTGGTTAGAGCGATCGGTTCATACCCGATAGGTCATAAGTTCGAATCTCATCGCCGCTACCATGATTACAATACGGAATTTTCGTTTTATATATGGCCCGTTGGTCAAGCGGTTAAGACACCACCCTTTCACGGTGGTAACATGGGTTCGAGTCCCGTACGGGTCACCAGCAAAAAGCACAGGAATTGCCCTGTGCTTTTTTGCTGTATGGTGACACCGTACGGATTGACTTGAACCCATCGGGTTCGGAAAATCTTTGATTTTCTTTGAGCGTAGCGAAAGCCCCCGTACGGGTCACCTATCGTGGACGGTTTGGGTTGTTTCATTTTTTTTACATATAGAATTAAATACTTGTGTTTATTTTCTGTGTATGGTATAATAATTGCACATATATAAAAAAAAGGCTTATAAGGATAAGAAAAATTATGAATAATAAAAATCCGGGAAATGAAAAAGAATTATACACTTTATATGTTCATACCAATATGGAAAATAAAAAAGTATATGTTGGAATCACTGGGAAAGAAGCAACATCTCGTTGGCAAGAAGGTGACGGATATAAACATAACCCAGAATTATATGAAGATATAAAAAAATATGGATGGGCAAATGGTTTTTTTCATCAAATTGTCCGCGATAATCTTACGCTTGAAAAAGCAAAAGAGGCGGAAGCTTTTTTTGTTGAAATGTACGATTCAACAAATCCCTTAAAAGGATATAATCGACGACCTGGAGGATGGGGATATGGTGATATTCGAAAAAGGGAAAACTTTGGGGAAAAAATAAAAAATCTTCGTAAAACCAAACATGTCAATCAAGATGAATTGGCGGAATATTTAGGGGTTAGAAGAAGCACTATTTCTAACTGGGAAATAAATAGAAGAACTCCTTCAATGGATGATTTGAAAAGAGTAGCCGAATTTTTTAATGTTTCTTTGGACTATTTTGGTTCAGATATAAAAAATGATAATTTTGATATATTATCAAGAGTAATGGAATATTTTAGAAATTCGGATATCAGCAACGAAGGAAAAACTGCTTTATTTAACAATATTCTTACCGCATATGCTCATTTGGTTATAAACCAAGAAACTAAAACAACTTAAAAGGTTCGATTTAGGTTGGTTAAGGGTCACCAGTAAAACGCACACCTTAAATGGTGTGCGTTTTTGCTTGCGCCCGTACGGGAATGGTGATGAACCCATCAGGTTCGTGCGTTCAGCTTGCTATTTGGCGTAGCCAAGGCGATTTATCGCCGACGCTTTGGAGAGACTTGTGCGTATGGTCACATACACAGCATTTTTATGTAAGTGGCGTGCCGTTTTTTGAATGGGTATTTTGGCAAAAAATGCGGTAAAATATTAAAAAACCATTTATTTTAATTAAAAAATGAGTTGAGTTGTTTTTTTGTATTATGTTATAATATAAATAAAAAAAAGGGGAAAATACGATGAAAAGAAAAATTTACGGCATTTTGGCTTTTATGATTTGTTTGCCAATGTCTTTATTTGCGGCTTGCGGTGGGTCGGATAAACATGTTTGCAAATTTGATTTACGTCAAGCAAAAGATGAATATTTGCGTACGCCTGCAACTTGCCAAAGCGGATTTACCTATTATTATAGTTGCGAATGCGGTAAGGCTGGAGAAGAATATTTCACAGGGAACGTGAAGGCAGCACATAACTATTTGGAAAAAAATACTGATGCGCAATATTTGAAAAAAGAAGGAAATTGCATCGAAGGTGCACAATACTATTATTCATGTACGACTTGCGGAAAGAAAGGAACAAACAGTTTTTCCGTTGAATCTACTGGGCAATGTAATTACGTAGTCGAATCCCCGGAAATGCAGTATTTGAAAGAAGAAGCAACGCTGGAGCATGCCGAAATATATTATAAGTCGTGCAGTGGATGCGGCAAGGCAGGGGAAACTACTTTTGAGTATGGCGAGAAGCTGAAAGAAATCAGCGAAGAGGAAAAAGAATTTTATATGCCCACAGGCTTGTCGTGTGAGTTAGACAATTTCCAAAAGGACGTGTATGAATTTACGTGGAAGACGCAAGCCGAGCCGCTTTGCCCTATTTTACAAATTCAAGAAGGGGGCTCATTGAGCGGTGAATATGAAGAATATCGCGCTACCGTTCAAAAAGAAAGTGACGGTTCGGGTTACACGATGTGTGTGGAAGTAGATTTGGATTATTCCACTGCGTATGCATATAAAGCGCTCGATAAGTATGCGATGACTGCTACGGAAACGATGGAGTTGCAAACGAGGGATACGACGTCTATGGAATTGTTTTATTTAATGGGAACGGCATCAGATTCGCAAATGCTCGGTTGCGTGGTGCAAACGAAAAATAACACACTCGTTATCGACGGCGGAACGATGGGTGATGGTGTTCAGCTTGTGAACTTGTTGAAGGAGAAAGCGGACAGCAAGGTAGATGCTTGGTTCTTTACGCACCCGCATCAAGACCATCTTGGCGCATTTTATTACGCCTCTCAATTTGCGGATATAGACGTTCGCAAAATCTATTACAATTTCCCGTCCGTAGAAGAGGTTGTGAAAAATCAAAGATCTCCTGACGAACCGGATATGTGGAAGAATGTTTCGCCGTTATTTGAAGACAAATATAAAGCCCAGACACAGGTTATAGAAAAAAATGAAATCTTTACTTTTGATGATGTCAAGGTGAAGGTGTTGCGTGTATATAATCCACAGCTTGTAAACAATAATTTCCTTAATGAAAGTTCGGCGGTGTATAGAATTTACAACGATACAAGCAGTTTCTTGATTTTAGGGGATCTTGGTACGGATGGCGGCGCTGAAGTTATGCGGAACTGCGATTTGGCAGACTTGCAAACAGAGTATACCCAAATGGCGCATCATGGCCAAAATGGTGTCACAAAGGATTTTTACGAGTATATTAAGCCGAAAAAATGCTTATGGCCGACGCCTGGTTGGCTGTGGGATAACAATAAAGACGGTAATGGGTACAATACGGGACCTTGGAATACCCTTTTAACGCGTGCTTGGATGGATGAGCTTGGCGTGACGGAACATTATGTTGCCAAAGATGGTACGCAGGTGATTGAATTTTAATAAAAGGTCGGCGTGTTTTTATAGGAAATGCGCCGATTTTTCATATAAATCTTATTTTTGCCGCATATCTCGACAATACACAAAAGAATTTAGCTTCCATGTTCATCAATCCCAAAAAACGATTAGATTTCCCTAAAATGTAGATTGGGTTTATGTAAAGTTTGTATCGTTTTGACCACCCAAAGTTCTCTAAAGGTTCGATTTAGGTTGGTTAAGGCTCACCAGCAAAAAAGGATAGGCAAAACGCCTATCCTTTTTATATGGCGTTGAGAAACGGTTTTGAATAGATAAAAATAAAAAAAGTTTATTTTATCTTAAAAAAAGAGTAGAAAATTGACGCTGATTGTGTTATGATTAAGATAGAAAATCTTGAATATGTGTAATAAATATTCAAAATTACGATTTTAAGAGGTTGGGATGAAAAAATTTCTTACGGCATTGCTCGCCTTTAGCTTGTGCTTTATGACCGCTTGCGGTGGCTCGGGCAAAAGCGGCGAGAACGATGTGAGCGATAATAGCGTGAGCGTGGGGCAGGATAGTGAAACGAGCGAAAACATGAAGCCTGAACACGTACACAACCTTATAAAACAAGAAGCAAAAGCGTCTACTTGTACAAAAAAAGGCAATATCGAGTTTTATTATTGTCCGCGTTGTAAGGGTTATTATTTAGACGAAAACGCGGAGCAAGAAAGCTCGTTTGAGGGTACGCGAGCACCTTTGGCGCCGCACGACGCGACCAAAACGGACGGCTATGCGCCTACCTGCGGTGAAGTGGGGTTGAAAGAACATTGGACGTGCTTGCATTGCTTGGAAAAGTTTATTGACGAAGAGTGCAGTCAGCACGTTTGGGATACGGATTTGGAAATCCCTGCCCTTGCGCATAAGGATATAACTTATCACGAAGGGTTCCCCGTTGAAGGGGACAAGGATGGTCAACTCTCGCATTGGTATTGCCAGGACTGCGAAGGGTATTACTTGGACGAAAGCTTCACCGAAAGGGTGGAATGGGAGGACGTTATTTTGTATTCGGCTGTCAATATTCCCGATTTTATCGTAGAGATTCCCGATGGGCGCGATCCTGTTGTGTTACAGCTTACGGATACGCAAATTATCGATGGGGCGCAGGCTCGTCCTGACAGAGATTCTGGGGATAAAATTACCTATGCAACGCCGTTGATTAAGAATTACTGCTATGATTATTTAACGGAAATTATCCAAGCAACAAAACCCGATTTTATCATCATCACAGGCGACCTTGTCTATGGGGAATATGACGATAACGGTAGCGTTTTGAAGGCGTTCGTAGAGTTTATGGACAGTTTCAAGATTAATTGGGCTCCCGTATTCGGTAATCACGAAAACGAAAGCGCGATGGGCGTGGATTGGCAATGCGAACAGCTCGAAAACAGCGAGTATTGCTTGTTTGAACAAAAAGAGCTCACGGGCAACGGTAATTATTCGGTTGGGATTATGCAAGGCGGTAAGCTCACGCGCGTGTTCTATATGCTCGATTCGAACGGTTGTGGCAATCCCAGCGAAGCGACTTTAGAAAACATGCATTTTAGATCTTCGGTGGGGTTTGGTTCCGATCAAATTGAGTGGTACACCAACCAAATCACGGAGTTGAAAGCGCTCTCGCCCGACACGAAAATTTCCTTTGCGTACCATATTCAGACGTCGGTATTTGGCGAAGCTTTGGAACAATACGGCTTTGTCCAAAGTCAAAAATACCAAGATTTCTTTATCGATTATTTGGCGAACAAGCAAGCGGGGGATTTCGGTTTTGTCGGTAGACAAATGAAGGATGGATGGGATTCGTCTAAAACGGTATTTAACGGTATGAAAGCGCTCGGGGCAGATTCGATTTTCGTCGGACACGAGCATTGCAACAGCGCAAGCGTTATGTTTGAGGGCGTGCGTTTGCAGTACGGACAAAAATCGAGCGAATACGATCGCTATAATTGCGTACTCGAAGGCGGTGAGATTGCGGGACTTGCAATTTGGAACAAGAGCGGCACGGCGCTTGTCGGCGGTAGTGTAATCGTCCTTTCGGAAACGGACGGCGGGATCAAGGATGCGTATATTTACTATTGTTCGAACGCAGGTCAAAACGTCGATTGGGACGCAGTTGCAAAAAAATACACAAAATAAGAAGATGCAGCAAAAAAGGATAGGCAAAACGCCTATCCTTTTTTGCTGCTTGCCGAAATCTATTGATTTTATTTATGAAAGGAATGTAAATACCTCATAGCGGCTTTTTTTAGTTGCAATATACGCAAAAAATGAGTATAATATTTTTTGTTTGAAGGAGTGCGACATGTCGTATTTGTATTTGTTTAGTGCGGTGGGCTTAATGTCCGTTTTGAATATTCTCGGCGCGGCGTTCAATAGAAAACAGTCTGGGAAACAAAACGTGATGCCCCTTTACAATTTCATTTTGTGCGGCGTGTCTTGCTTGACTTGGGGGATTATTTATCTCTTTGAGGGTGGTTTTGAAAGCAGGGTTTTGCCCTATTCCCTCGTTTTTGGGGTTTGCTATGCAGGGATTGCTATTAGCTTGATGAAGGCTTTAGCGGAAGGGCCGCTGCTCTTGACTTCCCTTTTGCAACAGCTTTCACTCATTGCTACGGCGGTGTGGGGCTTCCTTTTTTGGGGGACTTGGAATGCACAAAAAGCGCCGGTGGTACTTTCCGGGCTTGCCTTGGTCGTACTTTCCTTGGTGCTTAGCTTGTACTCGGGCAAAAAATCCAATAAAAAAATCACGTGGAAATGGATAGGCTACGTGTCGATTGTGTTTATTACCACGGCGGCGTGTTCGATTGTGCAAAAAGCTGAGCAAATTGAGTTTGACGGCGAGTATGGCGGAATGTTTATGTTCTTTGGGGTGTTGCTTGCCGCCGTGATTTGCATGGTAAGCTTTTTGGTGAGCAAAAAACCCAACGTTGCAAAAATGTTGAAGACTTGTTGGGCGTACCCTGTGGGGGCAGGCTTGAGCAGCGCTTTGGGGAACTTGTTCGTGATTTTGTTGGCGACGACGGCGTTGTCCCCGAGCTTGATTTATCCCACGCTTGCGGTGGGGTGCTTGGGGATTAAACTGGTGGCGTCCGTGTTCCTTTTCAAAGAAAGATTGGCTTGGTGGCAATGGATCGGCGTTGCAAGCGGTATGCTTGCGGTTGTGTTGCTGTCGTTGGCGTGAAAGGATGGGGATTCCCCGTCTTTTTTTGCTTATTATACCGTGTAAAAAACCTTGACTTATATATGTGTTCGTGCTACAATATTTTATAGAAATATATTTACGAAGGTCAATTATGAAGAAATTTATTAAATTTTCCTTGTTTACCTTGACGGCGGCGCTTGCTTTTACGGCATGCTTGCCGATTTTTGCGCGCAAAACTGCGCCTATCGAAGCGGATGCGGCAGTGTCGGTGTCGGGACCTATGAACTTGGGTAAGGCGACAGGCTATACGGAGGCTTCGGACGTAAAATACGTGACGTCGGGTAAGTACGTTGCAAACTGGGGTGCACGCGACGAAGATTGCGTGTTTTTGAGTAAGTATGCACAGTCCTTCTATACGGGTAGCTATACTTATCAAATCCTTTCGAATACGTCGGGCGGCACGTCGCAATCGACTGCGCCGAGTAGCGCGCTTTACAAATCGTTGAAAACGTTGATGAGTTCAAAGCAAACGTACGAGACAAATTATCAGGCAACGCGCCCATTGTATAGATATACCGACTGTGTAAATAGTAATGATGATTATATTTCGTCCTTCTATTCGGGCGTGCAAATTTCGGGAGACTGGGACGGCGGTGCTACGTGGAATCGTGAACACACTTGGCCGAATAGTAAGGGGGATGCGAGCGGTAATGGCGAAAACGACATTATGATGCTTCGTCCTACGTCTGTAAAGGAAAATTCTAGCCGTGGTAATAAGGCGTATGGGCAAAGCAGCGGTTATTACGATCCCAATGAGTTAAATCAAAACGTGCGCGGCGATTGCGCAAGAATCGTGCTTTTTGTATATACGCGTTGGGGTAACACAAGTAGCATGTGGGGCTCTGCCGGCGTAATGGAAAGCTTGGACGTCTTGCTTAATTGGATGGAAGAAGACCCCGTTGATACGTGGGAAATGGGTAGAAACGACGCGGTGCAGTCGATTACGGGCACGAGAAACGTTTTCGTTGACTATCCCGAATATGCGTTCCAGCTCTTTGGAAGAGCCGTGCCTTCGGACATGGTTACCCCGTCTGGCAATGCAAAGGCTGAAAACGATACTCCGATAACACCCGAGCCGCCCGTGAGCGAAGAACCCGAAGTTCCGCCTACGAGCGAGAAACCCGAACCGCCTACGAGTGAACAACCGCCCGTAAGTGAAGATCCTGAAACGTGTAAACACGATTTTATGGATTGGATGGTCGCGGTAGAGCCTACGAAGGATAAAGAGGGGGAAGAAACTCGTGTTTGTACGAAATGCTATTTATTAGAAACGAGGAAAATTCCTGCATTGGGAGCTAAAACGGACGGCAAAAGCGCAGGCTGCGGTGCGACGGTGGTCACTCCTATGTTTGTCACGCTTTTGGTTGCGGCGGCAGGCGTAATGCTGAAAAAGAAAGAACAATAATGGCAAAAAACGGACGGTTTTCGTCCGTTTTTTTGTATGAAGTATTGAAAATTGTCTATTTCTATGCTATAATAAAGAAAAAGGGGTGTGTGCTATGAAAAAACGGATTTTTTCGATTTTATTGGGCGCAGCGTTGCTGTTTGGCAGTTGCGGCGGAAAATCGGACGAAAAGAATAATGCGACGGATGGATACGAATCGGTTGCAACGTTTACGGCGCACTACGATTATGGAGACTTTATCGGAGGCGAGCCGACCCTGCTCTTGGATGGGGGGCTCCTCTTTTTTAATCCTGCCGATTACGGAATTGATAAGATTGTGGCGGGGGAACAAGTCAAGGTCTATTACGACGGAGAACTCGAATGGCAAGAAACTTATCCCGCCCAGGTTTCGACGGAAAATCTTGAAATTAAGGGCGTGGAAATTGTCCAAGCCAAGCTTATCGAATTTGAAGTAATGGAAAATCCGGGCGGGGGCTATTCGCTTAGGACAAAGACGGATTGGGTGACCAGGTACGAGATGAAACTGCCAAATCTGTATATTTTGGATGCGAGCGGCTCTTATGCGTCCCCTGATGCGAGCGACGTGGGTAAGACGATTTACGGCACTTATCAAGATATGGACGACGTACAAATTTACGGCTTGTACGACTATAATCCATACGGCAATATTACGCCGAGTGAGCACGTGTGCAATTTGGCAATCGTGGGCGGCTACGAGGCTACTTGTCAAGCAAAAGGTTTGCAGGTAATCGGCTGTACTTCTTGCTCGTATATCCAAGAACAAACCGTGCTTGACAAAGTGGAATGTGAGCTTGCCGAGAATGAAAAGTGCAAGTGGTGTGGGCAAACCTTGGCGGATTTACTTCCTTGGGATGTGACGTTGGAACACGAGTTTATTTCCGTCACGCAAATACAAGAGCATTACGGGGTTGCGCCCGGGAGTTTTAAGGAAGTGACGAGAAGTGAAAGTCAAGCGGATATGGAAACGATGCTTGCTTATTTAAAGAATTGCTCGCTTGTGCAAATCACCGACGAAACGAAAGTGCAAGTGGAAGGCGGCGGTGGTGTGACGATGGAGTTTGAAACGGAAAACGGCACGCATACGCTCACCTGTGCCAACGGATTTTTCCGTATTAACGGCAAGTATTACGAGTCCAAAACGCCTATTCCCAAGCTCTCGGACGGCGAAGCTTGTTATGCGTTCGTCACGTACACGGGTAGGTCGGAATTGTATATTGACGGCGCAAACATGCAAACCCAATTGGCCTTGATCGATAAGATTCGCTTCCGTCTTGTGGATGGCGTGATGGTGCAGCCCGAGCTTGTTGGCGGCAGGTATATTCTTACTTTTGACTATGAGGGGCAAATCGAGCTGTACTCGGCAAGATTGTTTGTTTACGACGGCAATTTATACGAAGTAGTCGGTGCGACGGATTTTTCGCAAATTTTTGAGGATTATCCAAGAAGGGAAAGCGGTTATGATACGTTGTGTGAGTATTGTTGGAAATCCGATGAACGCAGTATTTACCGCCAAGAATACGGCGCAAATCTTTGCGACGTATGTTATCAAGAGTTTGAAGAAGTGATTATGCTGCCCTGCTGTTTTTGCGGTTCGTACGTTTGCAACGGCTGTCAGGGATAAAATAAACGTTGTTTTTCACTCCGTGAAAGGAAAAATTTTTCCTTTCGCGGAGTTTGTTTTTTATTCCGCTTTCAAAACACTTTACATTCCGCTTTTTTTTCGATATAATAGGATAGATAATTGTGTTATTATGCCTTATTGTGCGCATTGGGCGCAATGGGGCGAATAGGAATGCCTATGAAGATTTCAAAAAATTGGAAAGATTATTCAATCATCGCAACGGGCGACGGGTATAAGCTCGAGCGTTGGAAGGACGTATATTTGCTCCGTCCCGATCCGCAGGTGATCTGGTCGTCGCAAATCGACCTCTTCTCTTATCCCAAGCTCAACGCTTATTACAAGCGTAGCGAAAAGGGTGGCGGCGGCTGGAAGATTCTTCGTCCCTTCCCCGACGAGTGGAACGTGGACTATCACGAGCTGGACGTTTCCTTCAAAATTAAGCCGATGGGCTTTAAGCACACGGGGCTTTTCCCCGAGCAGGCGGTGAATTGGGAATATATGACCAAACTCATCAAAAACGCGGGTAGACCGATTAAGGTTTTGAACTTATTCGCGTACACGGGTGGGGCGACTGTGGCTTGCGCCAAGGCAGGGGCGCAGGTGACGCACGTGGATGCGGCGAAGGGTATGGTCGAACGTGCGGGCGAGAATGCGCGTCTTTCGGGGATAGAAACGGGTATCCGCTATATCGTAGACGACTGCTTGAAATTTGTCCAAAGAGAAATTCGCCGTGGAAACAAGTACGACGCGATTATTATGGATCCGCCGAGCTACGGTAGAGGCCCGAACGGGGAAATGTGGAAGATTGAAAATAATCTTTATCCCTTCGTAGAGCTTTGCTCGCAGGTGCTTTCGGAGAATCCGCTGTTCGTGCTGATCAATAGCTATACGACTGGTTTGCAGCCGATGGTCTTAAAGAACATTTTGCAGTTGACGTTGAAAAATTACAAAGGAACGGTGGATGCCTACGAGGTAGGGATTCAAACGGAAGAGGGGATTTCACTCCCTTGCGGTGCAGGAGGTATATTCGTCCATGACGGAAACGACTAAGGAAAAAACGAGCGCAGAAGAACTGCTCACGATTTTATATGAAGACAATCACATCATCGTGGTATTGAAGCCGCAAATGACGGCTTGCTGCCCCGACGAGAGCAAGGATGATAATTTGCTCGATCAAGTGAAACGCTACATCAAGGAAAAATACAATAAGCCTGGCAACGTGTACGTGGGGCTTGTGCATAGACTTGACCGCCCTACGG
>JAZORL010000029.1:0-5783 GCA_045656625.1 Candidatus Scatosoma sp.
GTTGCTTTTTGGCTCTCGTTATCTTTACAAGTTCAGGCGTTTTTAGTAGTTGCAGCTTTGGCAATGCATCACAAAGCCAGTCGCAACAGCAAGAACAATCAAGTAATAGTAGTATAAGCGATAGCGAACAATCAAGCGGCAGTAGCGATTCAAGCGATGGGCAACAGGGGGAAGACGGCGTAAAGTTTACCTTTACGGTTGACGCGTCGAAATTGCATACGAATTTGCAGCTTTCCTATTTAAGCGATTCGTATGAAAACGTATCGAAATATGCGGATGGAACAAAAGAGTTAAGCAAACCGCAACCGATAAGATTTAAGTGGCAATCCTCCCAAACGGCAACGAATTGCGAATTAAAAATCAGCGAAAATGCAAATTTAAGCAATGCGAAAACGATTTCCGTAAAGACGAAAGAAATTAAAATCTCTAATTTGAAAGTTGGCACGAAGTATTATTACCAAATGACGGCAACGGTTGCGGGGAAAACTGTAACAAGCGAAGTAAAGAGCTTTACGACGGGTTCGTTTTTGCCTCGATTAATTGATTGCGACGGTGTTACGAATATGCGTGATTTAGGCGGATATAACGTAGACGGCGGTGTAGTCAAGCAAGGCTTGATTTATAGAAGCGGTCGCTTTAATGAATCATACGTCAATACTATCAACGTAGAAGTAACGGAAAAAGGCATGGAAACGTTGAGGGAACTTGGTATTAAGACGGAAATCGATTTAAGAACGACTGTACACGACTATAATGAGTTGGGCGGATATGAAAAATTGGACGTGGGACCTCTTGGCGAAGATGTAAATTATTATAAATGTCCTATGATTTATAAGAGTCTCGATGGTTCAGATAGCGTGCATACGCCGGCGCGTCCGCAAAATTATGCGGAAATTAGAAAGATATTTGCTTATTTTGCTGATGAATCGAATTATCCGTTGGTTTTCCATTGTAATATCGGTACGGATAGAACGGGCTACATTTCTTATCTATTGAACGGTATGCTCGGTGTTTCAAAGGAAGATTTGTTTAGAGATTATCTCTTCTCGAATTTCGGAAATATCGGTGGGAGCAGAGGCTTGAGCAGAATTTCCGATTATGTAAACGCAATAGACGCTTGTCAAGGTAACACTTTAGCGGACAAGGTGGAAACCTATTTAACGAAAACTATTGGCGTACCGCAAGAACATATTGATAGCATTAGGGAAATCTTGATTGAAAAAAATTTAGTTGCGGCTTAATGGTTGGAAACAATTTTAATAAAGGATAGAAAGGAAAAAGGAGGATACTATGAAGAAAAAAGATTGGTATGAAGCTCTGAAAGTTGAGGTTGTTCTTTATCCCGAAGAAGACATTGTTCGTACGTCTAAGCCTGATAACGTTAATAGCGAAGTCGGCGGTGGATGGGATACTGAAGGTTGGGGACAATAAAGGAGGAAGAAAGATGAAAATGAAAGCTAAAAACATTGCCTTGTCGTTTTTAGGAAGCGCCGCGCTCGTTTGTCTTTCGCTCGGGGTAGGTTTGAGCGTTGGAAATCCTGCAGAAGCGCAAGCGGCACAAACGACAATATTTGAATGTCCCGGCGCGTCTATTCGTATGAATAAACAAGACGGCTTAAACGGTATTCGTTTCCCGATATTTATGGACGATGCTACGTTTAATTCGTTGACGAGCAACGCTACGATTCAAAGCGAAGACGTTACGTTCGGTACGTTAATTATTCCCACGGATAAATTGACGGGAACGCTGGACGTCAATACGGCGTTGGCTAAAAATCTTGTAACCTACGGCTACAATGAAGACAACGAATTTGTCAACGTATGGACGGATTGCACAGATGAGAACTATCCCGATTGTATGCAAGGGTATGCTTATATACATAGCATTCCCGATACTTCACTTGACCGCAAATTGACGGCTGTTGGCTACTATACGGTTGACGGCGGTGCAAGCTACGTTTATACGCAACCCATTGAAAGACACGTTTCCTACGTTGCGGATGCGGCAATTAAGTCGGGCGATTACAGCGAAGCGCAAATGCTCAAGCTTGAAGACTTCCTTGCAAGCTATACGGTTAAGTTTGACGTTGACTCTGAAATTACCACGCAACAAGTGAAATACGGTAAAACGCTTAGTTTCCCCGAAGTTTCCGTGCCTATGGGCAGAACCTTAAACTGGTTTGAGAGGGTTGGTGGAACAGACGAACCGATTTGGTCTGAACAAGAACTTGATATGAGTCAAGAAAGCCTGACGGTTAAGAAAGATGGTGAATATAAAGCGTATATCACAGAATACGTTGAATATTCGACGACTATATACAACAAAGAAAATATATTTGGTTCAGACCCTTCCGTAACGTATAGAGATGGGTGGTATTACTATGTATATTTCGATTCTCAACAGAGAATTTTTGTGTTGAAATCCCAGAGTTTAGAAGAAATTTTGGAAGGCGGCACGTCTGGTTGGGGACACGGAAATGCAACTTGTATTTACACTCCGGAAGAAGGAGATGAATTAGGCGCAGACATTTGGGCTCCCGAACTTCAATATATTCAAGGTAAGTGGTATATCTACGTTTGCGGCGTTCCTTATGGGAGCGACCATAATTCGACGAATATGAGAATGTTCGTGTTGGAATGCGAGTCGCAGGATCCGACTGGAGCGTGGAAAGATCCCGTTCGCATAGGACCGAGCGATTTTGACAGCAAATATGCGATTGACGGTCACGTATTTGAATTTAACGGACAATTGTATTACGCTTTCAGCGGACAAAAGAGTGCGTTTGAAAGACCTCGTATTTATATTTGTACGATGTCCAGCCCGACGTCTGTAAATAACGATGCGGTAAATATCAGCCAAGGTTCTTCGTTGGAAGAAGGTCCTTGTACGATTATTGACGGTTCTGATTTGTATTTGATGTACTCTCTTGGCGATTACGACGGTGTAAATTACCATGTACAGTATTACAAATTAACGGGCAATGCGGATCCCTTAAGTCCCCGTAATTGGACTGCGATGGGTACTTGCCTTGAAGCGGATTCCGTGAAAGACGTACATTGTACGGGGCATAACCATATCTTTACGGGCGAAGACGGTCGTCTTTGGACTTCGTATCACGCGGTTGTAGGTACGCAAGGCGCAGGCACGGAAGAATATTTGTCCAGTCGTAGAGTAATGGTGCAGCCAGTTACTGTTGAGAATGGCGCGTTGAATTTCGGCGGTATTCAAGATACGATTGTAATTGACGATAAAGCGGGATTGCAATATAGCAATATGGCGAAAACTGAATACCTTGTTGACGGATACGGTTCGGCAAGACTTTGGGCAAACGACGGCGCAAGCTTTGCCGTAGCTACTACCATTACGAGAATTGCGGGCGATGAACATTGCGCGGGTATTACTCTGTATGAAAGACACGGCGACGGTAATTTGAGTAAATTGCTTATCGGCGTAGAAGAAGAAGGAAACGTATTCTTCTGTAAAGATTATTCGCGTGACGCTTATAAATATAAGTATGACGGTTGGCTTTTTAACAACGAAAGCGTTATTGAATTAAAGGTAACCTATTTAGCCGGTAATTCCACGGAAAACAGTACCATCACGATTGATATTTCTAATGCGGATGGGTCTAAGACATGGACGAATACTTATTCGTTAGCGGATATCAATGCACTCGTTTCCGATAAGGTAGGCGACGAAAGCAAAGAGTTCAATTTGCATTTTACTGGCGATTTTGAAGTCGGTCTTGGCGGTAATAGAGGTAAATGCAAATTTACGGATGTAGCGTTCGGTGCAATGTGCAACGTAACGTTTGTAGATGAATACGGCCGCGAAACGACGACAACCTACATTGCAGGCGAAACGTTGGAAGTTCCTACGTTGGAAGAAAGAGAAGGCTTTGAATTCTTGGGCTGGGCAGAACGCATCGGCGACGATGAATATACTACCCCCGGTGAAATTACCGATTTGACGGTAAATACCCATAGAGAATTTGTTGCGGTATTCCAAGCGATAGACGGCGCGACGACTTATGAAAAGCCCGCAATCGGTGCGAACGTATATAATAACGAAACGTATTCGCAAGGCGTAAAAGCTGATGGCGGTTACGTATTGAATACTGGCGCAGGGGCGGCTTTCTTTGAAGACGTTGAAATTGCGCAAGGTCAAGATTATGTCGTTTATGCGACCTTGAGTTATGTTGACAATCCTAATATGGTAGGTTTTGCTGTCGGTACATTAGCAACGCAAGCTCAGTTCGCTATGATTGCTTGGAGAAGTAGTGATATTTATACCGTTCGTTTAGCAAATGATAGCGAATGGGCGTGGGCTGGTGAAAAGTCGGCTGCGGTTTCGATTGCTCCTCAAGAAGCAGAAATTGCATTTATTTACGCAAGCGGTACTTACTATTTCGCAATTAACGGTGAGTTGATTAAGCTTGATAGTGCTAAGATTAATGAATTGGCTGGCATTGGTGCATCTGAAGACGCTCTTAAATTTGGGTTTGTCACAAATTGGGGCGGCAATACGAAGTTTACCGATTGGGGCGTATCTACGGACGTTGAAACAATAAGAGAATATATTCCTAATTACTGGGAATACGCGGAAGTAGAAGATTTCGCTTGCGATGGTTCGGCAAACCTTGGCTTTACGATGACGGCGACGTATAGCGTACCCGACGCATCGCAACGTATGATTAGAATGGGCTTCGACTTTACGACTGGTGAAGGCTCCTATATGCGTTTGGTATATATTACGAATTGGGAACGCAACAACGCATTGCAATCCAGTATGGGTATTCAAGGCTTTGACGCGTCCGGTAATGAATATAGCCAATGGTATCACGGTATCGGCGACGTTGACTTGACGAAACCTGTTACATTGAGCGTTACCTATGACGGCAACCGTAAATTTATCGTTTATGTAAATGGCACGGAAAAGAAGAGCGCTGTATGGAATACTACGAGTGTGAACGGCGTGAATGCGTTTACGTATTGTGGCACGAGTACGGATGCTAACCGCGCAACGTTGAAGGTAAGACCTTATTCCGATCTTTGCGAGATTACAGACTTCAACCTTGTGAAAGGTGCAAGAGTTGAAAACTTTGCTTGCGATGGTTCGTACAACTCTACCTTTGATATGACGGCAACGTATAGTGTACCTGACGCATCGCAACGTATGATTAGAATGGGCTTCGACTTTACGACGGGCGAAGGCACGTATATGCGTTTGGTATATATCACGAATTGGGAACGCAATGGCGTATTGCAATCGAGTATGGGTATTCAAGGCTTTGACGCGTCCGGTACGGAATATAGCCAATGGTATCACGGTATCGGCGACGTTGACTTGACGAAACCTGTTACTTTGAGAGTTGTGTACGACGGTGTTCGCAAATTTACCGTTTACTTGAATGGCGAAGAAAAGACGAGCGCTGTATGGAATACTACAATCGTTAACGGTGTGAATGCGTTTACCTATTGCGGAACGAGTACAGACGCAAATCGTAAGACGATGAACGTGATTCCTTATTCTGACCTTTGCGACATTACGGGCTTTGAATTTACGGAAGGTGAGATGTATGTTCCCGAAGTTTTAGAGGCAGATATTGAAAACTTCGCGTGCGACGGTTCTGCAAATAAAGCGTTTGAAGTTTCCGCAACGTTTAATGCGAATAACACTCCGACGAAATATGCGAAGATTGGGTTTGACTTCACGACGGGCGAAGGCAAAATTATGCGTCTTGTGTATGTAGCAAACTGGAACGGCTACGGTGATAGCTCTC
>JAZORL010000030.1:0-3077 GCA_045656625.1 Candidatus Scatosoma sp.
CATTCTACCGTCTTTTGCATGCGTATGTACAATATAATCTTTCAGCAAATATACCGCTTCCACCGCGTCTTGCCCCGTTACCATTGTAAAGTTTGCAGGATCAAGGTTGACGCCTACGCCGCCTTTTGTATCCTCTATAAAGGACAATAAAGTTTTCGCCTTTTCGGGGCCCGTTTCTATTGCAAGCGTCACGCCTTTTTCCTTGGCGTGAGTCCGCATTCCGTCAACGCAGACAACATAATCTCATACCTGGGGTGAGTCTTTTCCTCGGGAATGACGCCAATATGCGTTGTAACCACCTTCGCGCCAAACTCCACGGCGAGGTCGATAATGCGCTTGGTTTTTTCTATTCTTTCGGGGTTATCTTCGGCAATTTCAAAGCCGTAGCCGCCCATATCGCCGCAAAGCGCGGATACCACCAGCCCGTTTTCTTTCAAAAGGCGTTTATATTCCGCTTTTTGCTCTGCAGATAACGTAGGAGAAAAGTCCCCCGTTGTCGCATAAATCTGCACGCCGTCAAGCCCTAAAGCCGCCGCTTGCTTTATTCCTTCTTCGTGCGTTTTTTTAAAGCAATCTGTAATCACACCTATTTTCATCTCATACCTGCCTTGCCAATTTTATAAATTTCCATAATTAAACGATGTGTTTTTAAAGCAACTTCGCCACTGATTTCGAGCGGCTCTTTCCCCAATACGGCATTGTAAAATTGCCGTATTTGGCGAATGTGCTGAAAGCCCCAATAATCCTTACCGCCTTCGTATTCCGTCGTGTTGTCGTCTTGATGCGCTTCTTCGCTTGTTCCGTCATTATACGTAATATATGCGTCGTCGTACCCAAATACGACTTTGCCTTTTTCACAATACAAGCGAATTTCTATCGGCTCATCACAGCCGTAGTTATTCATACAATAGAAGCCGTATTTGACTCCGTTTTTATAGGTAATCAAGCCCTCAGCACTATCCTCTACGTCTACGATTTTATGTCCTCGGTTTGCCATAGAGCAGGATACGCTCTCCACTTCGCTATTAACAAGCCAATTCACCAAATCGATAGAATGAATAGCTTGGTCAATTACAACACCGCCGCCTTCCTTGTCCCACGTTCCCTTCCAATCACTTTCCGCATAATAACTGTCAGGGCGCGTCCACGTAAGCGTAGAGCGCGCGGAAATAATTTCCCCGAGCCTTCCGCTTTCCAAAGCTTTTTTGACAAGCTGGGCAGAATTGTTGTAACGGCATTGGAAAATTACGCCGAATAAAACGTCCTTTTCTTTTGCCTTTGCGACAGCGTTTTCCGCGCTCTGCAAATCAACGTCCATCGGCTTTTCTGTCAAGACATGGACTCCTTTTTCAAAAGCGTAGCAAGCCACTTTGCTGTGCAAATAATGCGGCAAACAAATATGCACGGCATCGAGGTTTTCGCTATCCAACATTTCCTCATACGAATAATATGCTTTCGCCGCATATTTTTTCGCCGTTTCGTCCGCACGTTCCTTTTTTATATCGCAACATGCGACAAGCTCGGTTTCTTTCAACGCGGCAATCGATACAAGGTGCATCACCGACACTCGTCCACAGCCGATAAGACCGACTTTTAATTTTTTTATAGCTTCAGCCATACACCCGCCTCAGATTTTGCTTTGATAATCGCTTCGCGGATTTTCATAACTTCCAACGTTTCTGAACCACAGAAAGAAGTTTCCCCCGTTTCAAAGAAATGGAAAATATCCGCAATCAAATTATCGAAAAACGCCGAATTGATAGGCAAATATTTCGTTCCATCCGCAGCCGAAACCGTTGCGGCAAACGGCATACAGGGCGCAAACAACATTCTTGCATATCTACCGTCCGCATAAGCGATTTCCGCCCATTCTTGGTCGGCATTTTTCTCATAGCGTACCTTTTCCGCACCAACCCCAAGACATTTTACAACCATTTCGATTTGGTGAATGATATACTCGTCCAAATTCGAGCCGCCGCCTACCGTAAAAATAGCTTTTGCGGTACCCATGTACGCGTTGAGTTCCTCTGCGTAACGCAAAGCGGAGCTTGTGAAAAACTTTACGCCGTACTTTTCCGCAAGCGAATAGATTTCCTTTGCCGTTGCATAATCGGGAGCAAACGTTTTGTCTATATAAGGGCTTTTTCCGCACTTAAATACCTTTTCTGCATATCCTAAATGTTTCTCAGGATTAGAGGGAGAAAGCACGATAACATAGTCGCATTTTTCACACAATTCTTCAATGGAATTACAGCGTTCCACGCCGTGCAGCTTACACCATTCATCGGTGCTCATTCCACCTGGAATATCCATTTCCGCCCAAGCGTATTTCACTTGATAATCCGTTCCGTTTTTCTCGTTATACGCCTTAATCATGCTGGGGTATTCGTTGGCGTGCCATTCATTCAAAAAATAATCGATAAATCCAACCGCTTTCATTAGAATCTAATCTCCTCTTTCTTTTCTGCAGACGTATACAATGCGTCGAGCAATTTCATACTTTCGAGAATGTTATCGATATTGTTCTTATCCTTTACGCCCGTTTCAATGGACTGAATAAACGCCGTATCTTCGCAAAGATACATATTCGGAATATCATATTCGGGATTGATGGTTTCAAGCGTTTGCCCATCATAAAATTCAAATTTGCCGCCGTAGGTCAAACGCGCGCCACCTTTATCCCCCATAAAGTCAATAAACAGCTCGTATTTATTGATGTTTTGCGCCCACGCGCCGTTGAAAGAAATGCTCGCCTTGTCCGTACGAATATGCCCCGTAATAAAATCGTCGACGTCGTTCGTTCCGTTTTCGATATTCGAGGTATCTTCCGCCCACATACCGTGGTATTTGTACGATTTCATGTCCTTCGCCATTTCATTGTACGCATCACAAGTAACGCTCTTAATCTTTGCGCCGCCGAGTACGTATAAAATCAAATCGAGGAAATGAATCCCCCAGTCAATCAAAACGCCGCCGCCCGACTCTGCTTTCGTCGTAAACGCGCCACCAAGACCGGGGATCGAACGGAAGCTTCTGAACGAACAGTAGAAAGTCGGAGGCCAAGCGGGCTTAGGAAG
>JAZORL010000031.1:0-17407 GCA_045656625.1 Candidatus Scatosoma sp.
AGAGTTGTCTTCCTAAGACCGCTTGGCCTCCGACTTTAGCCAAAGTACAGCTTTTCCGCCGTCTTATTCGTCAATAAAAAGTTTTCACTGATATAACTCATAACGTAACTCCCGTTTTATAAAATGCAATTTCTCTAATATCTTCGCTCCTACAAGCGTACTCGCCGTTGACCGTTTTCACAATCAAATCAAACAGTCCGTTTTCATCCATTCCAAACGCATTGAAATCAATCCAATTGTTTTTATATGCCGAAATACGATCGTTCGAGCCAATCTTCATCGTGGGGACAAACGTACTAAACGGCGTACCTCTACCCGTCGTGAAAAGCACGAGCTGACACCCACTTGCCGCAAGCGCCGTCGCCGCAATCAAATCGTTGCCAGGCGCATTCAACGCGGACACGCCCTGCTCTTTTACCTGTTCACCATAAGAAAGCACGTCTACAATTTCCGTCGAGCCCGCCTTTTCGATACAGCCAAGCGATTTCTCTTCCAAGGTCGTAATCCCGCCCTTTTTGTTGCCTGGGCTGGGGTTTTCGTACACGGGGAATCCCTGCGTTGTATAATACGCCTTAAAATCCTCAATCATCTTTTTATAGCGCTCGAATACGTCTTGATTTTTACACTTATTCATCAAAAGCTGTTCTGCGCCGAACATTTCGGGCACTTCCGTCAAAATTGCGCTGCCGCCAAACCCGACCACCTTATCGGAAATTTTCCCAACGAGCGGATTTGCCGTCAAGCCGGAATATCCGTCCGAGCCGCCGCATTTTAATCCGATACAGAGCTCGGAAAAATCCACCTCTTCTCGCTTAAAAGCTTTTGCTTTTTGAGCAAAGCCTTGCAAAATTCCCATACCGTACGCGTGCTCATCCTCTACGTCTTGGCAATTATAATAGGCAATATTGTCACGATGATAGGGCGCAAGATACTCCTTCATCCCGTCCAAGCCGTTATTTTCGCAGCCCAAGCCCACAAACAAAACAAAGCTCGCATTGGGATTGAGCGCAATCGCGCAAAGGAGTTTTTTGATGTTTTCGTTGTCCTCGCCAAGCTGCGAACAACCGAATTGATGGGTGAGTGCAAAAATACCGTCGATACTCCCTTCCACAAGCTTTTGCGCGTCCTTTGCCAACCGCATACACACGTTGTTGACGCAACCGACCGTCGGGATAATGTAGATTTCGTTGCGAATCCCTGCTCTGCCGTTTTTACGCTTATAGCCAAGAAACTTCGCCTTGCCTTTTACCGCATTTTGTGCGTTAAACTCGTACCTGTATGCCACGTTTTCGTCCAAATGAGATTTTACGTTGTGTGTATGCACCCATTCGCCGCAAGCAATATCCTGCGTAGCTCTACCGATAATTTCGCCGTATTTGATTACGTATTCACCCTTTGCGATTTCTTTCAAGGCAAACTTATGCCCAGCAGGGATATCCCCTTTTCCGTGCAAAGTGACGGCTACGTTATCCTTTTTATTGATAATTACGTCGCTCATAATAAGTCCGCACCGTCCAAAATTTTCGCCACGTTTTCCTCGACCACGTTCGCAAAACCGTCGAACGTCGTCAAGTCGCAGCCCCAGATTTCCTGCTTTGCCATAAACGCCGAAACGGAGTTTTTCGCCGCAAAATAATCTAAATATTCCTGCGTATCCAAAAGCTGAATCACGCGACTTCCAAGGTCCACTTCATACTTGTCGCCCTTCTTTTCCACCTTTGTGTACAACGCCATAAGATAGGAAAAACCTACCACAAGATAGGAAGGAAGTTTTGCATATCGTCCGTAATAATCCCTAAAACTCGGCAATACACGAGCCGCCCATTTGGAAACGGAATTGAGCGCAATGCTCGTAAGCTGATGATTTAAGAAGGGGTTTTCAAAACGCTCCTTCACGCTGTCCGCAAACGCCGTCGTCGCCGCAATATCGTCCGAAACGAAGGGAATAATTTCTTCCTTTAACGCATTTTCCATAAACGTGCGGAGCTTTTCGTCCTGCATGCAATCGTCCACGGTCACTGCGCCGTGCATTAACCCTGCGGGAACAAGGTTCGTATGGCTTCCGTTGAGGACACGCACCTTACGCTTTTTGTAGTAAGCAATATTGTCCGTCAAAACGACCTCGATATTGTGTACGCCTTCTTTAATATATCGTGCGATATCCCCTTTCTTTTCCACAGCCCAAAGCCCGAACGGTTCACCAATGGACATAAGCTCGTCCGTCGCCCCGATAAGCTCCGTCAAGTGCGCTTTCGTTTTTTCATCGCGAGGATACCCCGAAACAATTCTATCCACGAGGGTGTTACAATAAAAGTTTTGCTCGTCGTTCCATTTCTTAAAGGCTTGCGGCAAATTCCAAAGCGCAATATACTGATCCACACATTTTTTCAGTTCGTCGGCATTGTTGTCGATAAGCTCCACGGGCAAAAGGTACACCCCGTCCAAGCCTGCGTTAAAACGCTCAAACAAGAATTTCGTAAGCTTTGCAGGATAAGTGATTTTTTCAAATCCGTCCATTTCGTCCTCGCCGTTATAGCAAATCCCTGCTTCCGTCGTGTTCGAAACGATGATTTTCAAATCCGCATCTTTTGCCAAAGCATAATAACTTTTCGCATCCACAAACGGATCGATTACTTGCGTGAGTGCATCGATTTGATAAACGTTTTCCACTTGCGCGCCATTTTCCATGCCACGCAAAACGATATGATATTTATTCCCTTGCTTTTCAAAACGTTCGAGCGTACCAAACGTAATCGGTTTTACAATATTCACCTCGTACACGCCCTGACCATTTTTGTTCAACGTGTCAAAATACGCGTCTACAAACGTACGCAAAAAGTTGCCTTCGCCATACTGCAAAATTTTTACCATTTTTATTTTCCAGTCCTTTTTATTTTTGCGTCATTATCATACCACAATAATGCTTGACTTTCAATATAAAAAATGATAATATTTTAGTGAATTACATATATATTATAATTTAGGTGGTAACATGCCCTTTCTTGAAATTGACAAATCCATACGTGATGAAGATTGGTCGATGCACGAATTTCACTCGCACGCGCATTATGAAATCTATTTTCTTGCGAAAGGTAGCCGTTCGTTTTTTCTTTCGAACGCCTTATATAAGCTCGACGCCCCCACACTCGTCGTAATTCCGCCGCGCGTAGTACATAAAACGGAAGGCGGTTCCTTCGAGCGACACAACGTCAACGTCTCCCCTGCCTATCTCGACCCCTTTCAAAAGGAAACGTTAGATAAAAAGGCATTGCAAATCTTAAAGCTTTCCGCACAAGAAGAAAAAGAGCTGTTGCGGTTGATACACGAGGCTTATGCCGTGGACAAAACGAGCAAGCGCGCTGAATACGAGCTTCGTGCTCTTTTTTCCTATGGGATTTATCTTTTGAATAAATCGTCCGATTATAGACAGGCGCCACAAGCGGTTGCGGAAAATGAAATCCCCCCTCTCGTGCTTAAAACGTTGGACTATCTCAACGTACATTATCACGAAAACATCAATTTGGACGAGCTTGCCGAGCGCTTTTTTGTTTCCAAACCCACGTTGCTTTATAACTTTAAGAAATATACCCACCGTTCCCCAATTGATTTTTTGCTCACGGTGCGTTTAACGAAAGCCAAGCAACAGCTTGTTGCCACCAAAAAGAGCATTAACGAAATTTCCGAATCTTGCGGTTTTTCTTCCGCCAATTACTTTGGCTTGATTTTTAAGAAAAAAGAAGGAGTTTCCCCGTTGACTTACCGCAAAAATCAGCTTGCAAAATTCTAATTCAACGCATACCTGCCCCCATCAAATAGACAAAAACGGCTCGCTGCATAGCGAGCCGTTTTTGTCTTATATTCTCTGCAAATTCTTTACGTTGTTAAACACAAAATCCTCACGCACGTCCGAGCGATAGGTTTTGATGGTCACGTTATCGAGTGTCAAGCCGTCGATATGTCGAAAATAAATACCTTTCGCCGGCAACGTTGTACCGTACGTATTCACTTCGGGATAGGGCTTGGGAATCTCCGGCACAACAGGGTCAAAGCTTTGCACGCCGCCGTCCAGCTCCAAATGCACGTTCCGAAGGACGATATTTTGCAAAGGTCTATCCTTCAAGCCACAAATATTGCTCGTAATTTGCCAAGGGTCGTCCTTGGTTAAGTCTTTGTCCGTGTAGGCAAAATTCACCTTCCAAGGCTCTTGATATACGTCGTTATTGACAAAGCTTACGTAATTCCACGCAATAATTTCATACGGCTCATAAGGCCCAACCGCCGTAATATTTTCAAGCGTCACGTTGCGAATCCAACCAAGCTCACGCCCTTCAGGACCGCGCATACGCATCCCCACGTGCACGAACAAGGGTGCGCCCACGTTTTGCATCCGCACGTTGCGTATTGTAATTCCGTCCGCAATCGCACCGTCTACGCTTTCAATCGCAATCCCCGTAATGCGCGTGTCACGAATATCGATATTCTCTATAAAAATATCCTCAAAGCCGCCGTTCGTTTCCGTGCCGAATTTAATGGCGGTGCAACGGCTCTTAATCTTACAATCCCAAACGTGTATGTTTTTACAAATATCAAGGCGGTTTAAGGTGTACGAACTCTTGAACACAATCCCGTCGTCCCCTGCCTCGATATCACAATCATGAATTTTTACGTTTTTCGAGTTATCAGGGCTGATACCGTCAATATACACCTTCAAAAACAAATTCGCCACTTCTACGTTTTCGCAACCTGCAAAATAGACCGCCAAATCGGTCACGTGTCGGATATCCCAATCGCGAATTTCTACGTTTTTACAGTTTTTCAAGGCAATACATTTTGCCCCGCGGTGTACGATATTGCGCACGTTGTCTTCGTCCCAAACGGAACGCATATCCACCTTGCCCTTCCCGATAAACCGAATATTTTCCACACCAAGCCCGACAAACATCGAGCACTCGAAAAAGCTATGCGACGCATCTTGATATAAAGGATAATCCAGCTTTTCGTCGGGACGGTAATCGTAGAAATTCAAGCTACCCAAAATCACCGCGCCTTCGTCCAATTCCATCGTCACGTTGCTCTTCAAAAATACCGTTGAAAGCACGTATTCCCCTTTCGGAAAAAAGACCTTGCCGCCCACCTTCGAGCATTCGTCGATAGCTTTTTGCACCGCTTCATTATTCAAGGTGACGCCGTCCGCTACCGCGCCAAAATCTTTTACGTTAAACGTTTGCATATTCCTCAACACTCCTTTGTCAAGCGCCCAATTTCTTCTTCCAGCTTTCACCGTCAAAAAAACATTGTGGCTCTACCGTTTTATTACACATCGTTCTTATTGTATCACGCAGCCCTTGCTTTGTCAATAACCTTACGGAAAATAAATTTAAGAAAAAAAATGCGCCCAAAAGTGCGTTTCTATCTATGAAAGCGTATCCACAAAAGCGAGCAATTCAGCAAAACTGCCGTGCGGATAAGCGGATATATCCTTATTCTCACGGTTAATCAAACAATCGGTGAGAAGAAAAACCCTCATCCCCAAATTTTCCGCAATCATATCCTCTCCAACGTCGTTGCCAATCATCAAACATTCTTCCGCTTTGACGTCAAGCGCCGTCAAAATATCCTCGTAATATTTCAAATTCGGCTTGCAATAACGGGAATTTTCATACGTTGTGTACAGCTCAAAATCCGACCGATCAAGCCCCGCCCAACGCATACGCTTTTCCGTTGCAATCGACGGAAAAATCGGGTTGGTCGCAAGCGCCAAACGATACCCTGCTTCCTTCAATTGACGGACGGCTTTTGCCGCTTCCGCATTAAAGCCGCAAGAAACCTGCACGCCGTCGAAGTTTTGCTCGTAAAATTCATCAAAATAAACGATTTCATCTCGTACCTGCTCCCCATAAATGCCCGCAAAGGTATCCCAAAACGCCTGTTCATTTTTCTTCGAACCGTCGTTTTTTATCATCGCTTTCGTGCCGACCCAAATGGACTGCACAAGCTTTTGCGGTTCGTAGCCATGAGGCGCAAGTTTTTTAGCAATCGCGCCAAAATACGTCTTTACGAATACGTCTTGATCCATCGGCAAAAGGGTACCGTCTAAATCGAATAATATCATTTTCGGTTTCATAATTTACTCCTTATTTCAAGAACTTTCGAATGAGCTTTTCTTTGGATTTCTTATACGGCTGATAGCGCATAGGCAAATCAATTTTCGTACCCTTTTCCACGATGCTCTTATAATGCGAAAAAGCATCAAAGCCCGTCTTACCGTGATACGCGCCCATACCGCTTTCACCAACGCCGCCAAAACCCATCTCACTCGTGGCAAGATGAATAATCGTATCGTTAATACACCCACCGCCAAACGCACATTTTTCGACAACCTCACGCGCGCGACGTTTATCTTCCGTGAACAGATAGAGAGCGAGCGGCTTTTGTTTGTCTTGCAACAGCGCAAAAACTTCCTCAAATGTTTCAAACGTCAAAATCGGCAAAAGCGGACCAAAAATCTCCTCCTGCATCACGGCATCTTCCCACGTGACACCATCCATCACGGTAGGCTCGATTTTTTGATTCAACTCGTACACGCCCCCACCGTAGACCACTTTTTTACCTTCAATCAACCCAACCAATCGCTCAAAATGTTTGTCATTGACAATCTTTCCGTAATGAGGATTTTCAATCGGCTTTTCGCCAAATTGCAGCTTAATTTGCTTTTTTATTTCCTCAATCAATTTTTCCTTCACTGCACTATGGCACAAAAGGTAATCGGGCGCAACGCAGGTTTGACCGCAATTCAAAAATTTCCCAAAGACAATCCGTTTCGCCGCAAGCGGAATCTTCGCCGTTTCGTCCACGATACACGGGCTTTTTCCACCCAATTCCAAGACCGCAGGCGTTAGGTGCTCGGCGCATTTGCGCAAGACCTCTTTCCCCACCGCTTGACTGCCCGTAAAAAACACGATATCGAATTTTTCGTCCAAAAGCGCCGCATTTTCTTTTCTTCCACCCGTCACAACGGCAATATACTCTTTCGGAAAAGTTTTTGAAAGCAATTTTCCCAAGACTGCGCTTGTCTGAGGCGCATAAGCGCTCGGTTTTACAATGGCGGTGTTTCCTGCCGCAATGGCGTTGGCAATCGGGTCAATCGTCAATAAAAAGGGATAATTCCAAGGGCTCATAATGAGCGCATTCCCATACGGCGACGGCTTGCGATAGCTCTTTGCTGCAAATTGCGCAATCGGCGTACGCACTTTTTCCCCTTTCGACCATTTTTTTACATGCTTTATCATATAGCGAATTTCCGAAAGCGCCATACCCACTTCACACATATAGCTCTCCGTCGCGCTCTTGCCTAAGTCCGCTTGTAAAGCGTCCAAGACCTCTTTTTCAAAGTCTTGCACCGATTGATACAGCTTTTTTAACTCCTCTATCCGAAAATCCACGGAAAGAGTTTTTCCGCTTTGAAAAAATGTGCGTTGTTCGCTGATAAGTTCTTTGACGTCCATTGTATCCTTTTACTCCTATACGAACATTATACCACAAAAAATACCGCCAAGCCAAGAAAATAACGCCCGATTTTTCGAGCGTTATGCCATAATCAAGGCTTACTTTTCTTTGCTATGAAAAATCAAACCAATCGTTCCAGGTCCGCAATGCGCACCAATAACAGGCCCAACAGGCTGCACCTCGACGTCTAAATCCCCGAACGTATCCTTGATCGATCGCACGAAGTTTTTTGCGTCCTCTTCGCAGTCCGCCTGCAAAACGTAGACTTTATACTTATCGAGCTCACTGCCCTTTTGTTTCATGTACCCAATCAGCGTTGCAAGCGCTTTTCTAAATCCTTTGACTTTATGGACATTGACAATTTTGCCTTCTTCGTTAAAGCACAAAATGGGCTTAATGCCAAGCAAATTTCCAATCACCTTGGACACACCAGAAAGGCGGCCGCCACGGTGCAAATAGGTGAGATCGTTGACAACAAAATAGGTCGCTGTGTGTTCGATGAGGTCGTCTAAATACATATCCAACTCGTCCATGGTAGCCCCATTTTTGTATTTTAACGCCCCATAATAGGTGATAAAACCGCTTCCAAGAGAAATGAGCTTGCTATCTTTCACACGGATTTCACGTTCAGGATATTTTTCTTTCAGCTGCGCGATTACGTTGTACATTGCATTAAACGTACCGCTCATTTGATGAGAGAATGCGATATAGTAAATATCCTCTCCGCGCGCCAAAACAGGCTCGAAATATTCCATATACGCATACTCGTTAAGAGCCGAAGTCTTGGGTATAGCACCTGCGCGCATCTTGTCGTAAAACGCCTTAAAATCGGTGTTTTCGCCCATATCGTAAAAACACTCCTGCCCGTCAAGTACGTAAGGCATACGAATTACGTTTAACCCCAGTTCCTTCACGCTCGTGTGCCAAAGCTCACAGTTTGAATCGCAAAATAATTGATACATCTTTTCCTTCCCTTTATGTTTGTAGCTTATTTATAAGCTTACATTTTTCCAATCAAGCATTAACCGAGCAACACGTCCATTACGAGCATCAAACAAAACCCAACGAGAAGCGCGTACGTTGCACCTCGTTGCGCTCCGTGCGCATGCGTTTCAGGGATCATTTCATCGCTGACCACGTATAGCATCGTACCGCCTGCAAATGCCAACGCAAAAGGCAAAATCACCTGCGAAACGCTCACTGCAAAGTAGCCAATCAACGTACCCACAACCTCCACAAGTCCCGTTGAAAGCGCACAGAAGAAAGTCTTTTTCTTGGAAACCCCAGCCGCAAGCATTGGCCCGATAATCACCATTCCCTCAGGGATATTTTGCAGGGCGATACCGCCTGCGATAATGAGCGCTTGCGCATTGTTCCCTGCGCCAAAGCCCACGCCCGCCGCAAGCCCCTCGGGCAGATTGTGAATAGCGATCGCCAACACAAACAAAAGCACTTTATTCAAATTCGCATTGTGGTGATTTTCCTGCTCCACCCCCATAAGCTTATGCAAGTGCGGCACGAGTCTATCCACGAGATTCAAACACAGCGCGCCCGAAAAAATCCCAATCACCGTAATCAGTAAACCCCATTTTTTGCCGTATTCAACGGCAGGCAAAATCAAACCAAGCACCGCCGCCGAAAGCATTACTCCAGCCGCAAACGAAAGAACGATATCAGAAAATTTATGCGATATGTTTTTACACAAAAAACCAATCACTGCGCCGATGATCGTCGCACCGCCAACGCCAAGCGCCGTTAATAACACCATCGTCATAGTCTTCCCCTCCTCGTTTTTTCAATTATTATACCCATTATAACAAGTTTTTGTAGAAAAGTCAATACCAAAAGCAAAAAACACCCCTAAAAGGGGCGTTCTTCTCTATAAAATTAAACATCACGTAATTTGGCAAGCTCGGGGAATACCACCGTCTTGTCAAAATAGTGCGGTTTGTCGGGGAATATCACCAATTTACAACGATTTTCCGCATTCTCTTTCTCGTAAATTTTTTCAATCACCGAATAAACCTGTTTCGAGCCGTGCAAGGGGAAAATCCAGTCCGCCTCGCCCACGGAAACAAGGAGTTTTCGAGGCGCAATCAACGCCGCAAGCTCGCCCATATCAAAATATCTCGCCATGGACGGAACGTAGTTGCAGCTGCAATGCCAAATATCCCCAATGCTATCCTTATACGTGCAAATTGAACAGGTAGGCGCAGCAATCTTAATTCTCTCGTCGTAGCAAGCGGAATAATAGGTCGCCGTACCGCCACCCGATTGCCCTAACAACGTGATATCATCCAAGTCCAACTTATCCGCAAAATACTGCAAGCTATCAATACTCTTGGAAACGTCCCAAACACGCTCGCCAAGCAACGTTCTGCCGTGCAAAAGCGCCGTCATTGCCGTGATATAACAGCCGCAGGTCAGCGCAGGGACACGACGTTGATAGGGAGTCGTACGTTCCCCCATACCCCGTTGTTCGATACAAAGCGCCGCATAGCCGTTTTTCACCGCGTCCAACGCAAACGTATCCGTTTGCAAGGATTTTTGGTCTTCCTCGTATTTCGCTTCGCCAATGGAAATATGGAAACCCGTCGTATGCCCTTGCAAACAAATGCACACGGGGTATTTTTCTTTCTTATTGTTGGGAATAAGCAGGTAGCAAGGCACAAAACAATCGTGTTCGCTTTCAAACACGTAGCGATAACGGGTATAGCCGTCCTTTTCTACCGTTTCTTCGATCTCGACCTTAATTTCGCATTCGTTTTCTTTAATGCGGTCGATCCCTAAAAGTTCTATATATTTTTGGCGAACCTCTTCCTTCCAAGCCCGATAATCACGGCTTTCATCGTATGCCAAAAGAGGCTTTTTCTCGAAGAGCTTATCGTGAATAATATCGTTGTTAATTTCTCTCATTTTTCTCACCTACACAGCAATTTTCAGCGCAACTGCACTATTGAAATTATTGTACTACTTTTCCATTCTCTTGCCAATGCCTATTTAGAAAATTCCCCCTAAAAAAGCACAAAAAAATGAACCCGCCGCCCATATAATGGGCGGCGAGAATCTTTCCTTAACTTCTTCGTATGTATTTTTGCAAGAATTTTTCAGCTCTTCGGCCAATCAACTCCACTTCCTCTTTGCTCGCATCCCCGACGGCATATTGATACATAAGCTCTCCGTCGATAAGGGTTTGCTGATTATGCAGGGGAAAATAATACTCCATCAAGAACGCCGCATACTTTTGCAAGCGGTATTCCCCGACCAAACGATACTCTTTGGAAATGGTGTCCACCGCCACCGAATACTTTTCCTTCACCGCATCGAGAATATCCCTTCGAGTATTCGAGCGCGAAAAAAGGATTGTGGAACAAACATCCCAATTTCGATTGCTCGCCATCGAACTATGGCTATCCGTAGAGCCTACAATCGCAGGCGGTTCATTTCCATCCGAGCGACACGTATGCACGTGCAAATCCCCACGCAAGGGATAGCGGCAGCTTAAATCCTTTTCAAGCGCGTAAATATGTAGTTGCGCAATTTGCGTTCCGTTTTGATGAATACGGACAAAATATTCCCCTTCCGCATTCGCCGTATAAGGAAAACGGAGTTCCCCATCTTTTTCCGTTTTGCACGTATGGCTCGTCGTGTTCCATGCGCTAAACGTTTCATTAGGCGAGCCTGCGTTCGCACGGTGTACCGTTATGGTATACTCCCCTTGCAAGGTATGTCTTACCCCCAACGATTTGACGGTAAACTCCACTTCTTCCTCTATCGGAAAAACCAAAGGAAAAATATCAAATTTGTTGCGAGTGAAAATATCCGACATAAAATCTCACCTCTCCTTAAACGTTTTTTATATTGTATAACGATAGGGATTTTTGTCAAGTACGTAAAGTAAAAAAGATGCCAATTTTCGTTGATAGAGTAAGTCTAACGCATTAATGTGCCACAATTTGCAGTAAAATATAGAATAGATAAGTATAAATGGCATAAAATTAAATGAAAAACACCCCATTTCGGGGTGTTTTTGCTATTGGTGGAGATGGTGAGAGTCGAACTCACGTCTTACTCGGCTGCCAAAAAACTTTCTACATACTTATTTCATCTATTATTTCTTAATTACGCATCGCGGGTGAACACGCTTTGCGCAACGCAGAAGGCTAAATACTCTCACTCAAACACCTTCCGATTCAAACGAGAGTGTTCCGTCTAATTGACGCCGCGACCCTAACCGACGGATAAATCAGGCGCGACGATCGTTTTTATAAAAACGAGTTACGCTGCAAGAGCGTAGTTTGCATTTCTGTCTGCATTTAAATTTAGGTGGAACGTTTTATCGTAGCCGCTCCGTCTACGGTATGCTTATTTCTTCGCTCACCGGCAATCGAATCCGGTGCATCCCCATATTCGGTTATCTTATTATACACACATTCTATCAAAATGTAAACCGCTTTTGATATTTTTCTCGAATTTTTTCAAAAATTTACGCGCGGAATGATTCATTCCGCGCGTATTTGCCTATACCGTGTACGTGTTGAACATATTTTAGCTCAATGCCACGTCCTTAAAATAAATCGTATTCCCTGCCGCGATCAAAAACGAAAATTCCGTGCAAGGCGTTTCCTTGTTCGTGATTTCCGTAATGTCAATGGTGATGGTTTGCCACTGCCCCACTTTCAAGCTCTTTTCGTCCTCAACATCCCCTTCGGGCGTGACTCCGTCCACGACGAAATAAATATATTGCTTGTTTTGTCCATCCGTCGTGCCGCCGGGAATATTCTCCGCACGGTGATCGTCGGGCTTAACACGAAGTGCAAAGGGACTGCCCTTAGCCAAGGGAGCGTATCCGCTTTCAAAATACACGCTAAACGTAAACGTCGTTTTGCCCGCAAGCAACGCCTCATTGATATACAATTTCCCTTGCCCTTTTGACGTGACTGCATACGCGTTCGTCGTGCTATCAAAAGCAACCGCTTCCAAAGTCACTTCACCGTCTCCGTATAAATCCGTACCCTTTTTCAAACCGTTTACCACAAGTTCAGGGGCAGGCTTTTGATTGCGCTTATCCGCTTCGTCGCCGCAAAGATAAATGTACGGCTCAACAATCGTACCGTCTTCAGAAAGAGGAATTACCGTACCGCCGATCATGGAAACATTTCCCGAAGGAATCGTGTCTTTACCCGTAATCGTGCCGTCTTTCGCGATACTGTTAAAGCGGTCGTACTCGCTCGATTTTTGACCGAATTGGAAACGAATGCCTTCATATACAACGCTTGCCAAAGCCAAAATCCACCATCTTTTTTTTCATAAATACGCCCAAGTATTTTCTCTTATATTATAGTATAGGTGTAAACAAAATAAATGTCAATATCATTTTTTAACACACTGCCCACAATTTTTGCTATTATGCCGTAGCATGTACGCGTTGAATACTTCTATTCGCTATCTTACGCGCCCTTTTTCCAAGTCCTCGGAGCGAACAATACAAGCATCGGAAATACTTCCAAACGCCCTACGAACATATCGAAAATAAATACAATTTTCGCCCAGCCCGAAAAGTCCGCAAAAGAGCCCGACGGCCCGACCTTGCCAAGCCCCGGCCCGATATTATTGATCGTTGCGACAACGGACGTAAAGTTCGTCGTCGTATCCATTCCATCCAAGGAAATCAGGAGTAGCGAAACGACAAAGATAAGCACGTACGCCATAAAGAATGCTGTGACCGAACGCACGACTTCGTGGCTCACCACTTGTTTATCCATCGTAATCTTTTTCACGAGCTTGGGGTGGAGCATTCTACCCACTTCGTGGCACGCTCCCTTACCCATAATCATCCAACGCGACACCTTCATACCGCCGCCCGTACTGCCTGCACACGCACCGATAAACATAATCATCACGAGCAACGTTTGCGCAAACGCAGGCCACATTGTAAAGTCCACCGTCGAAAAACCCGTCGTAGAAATCAAGGACGCAACCGAGAACGCCGAATGTTTCAACGCCTCTCCCCCCGAAAGGGCTTGGCTTTGGGTAAAATGCAGGTTCAGGGTGACAAGCGTAATCGCTCCAAACACAATCCAAAGGAAGGTGCGCACCTCTGCATTAAACGCATCCTTAAATTTCCCCTTGCCTATTAAATAATAGGCAGTAAAATTAATCGAGAACAACAGCATAAACACGGTGACAACAATTTGCAAATAGGAGGAATACCCCAAAAATCCGTCCGCTTTGATGGCAAAACCGCCCGTACCTGCCGTTGCAAACGCCGTATTTACGGAGTCAAAAAGGGGCATACCGCCGCACAAAAGGAAAATAAATTCCGCCACCGTCATACCCGTATAAATCACGTACAAAATCAACGCCGTTTTACGCACTCTCGGCACAAGCTTGCTCACTTCCGGCCCAGGGGATTCCGCTTTCATAATATGCAAATTCCGCGCGCCGCTCAACGGCAAGAATGCCATAATAAAGACGAGTACGCCCATACCACCTACCCAATGGGAAAAGCTACGCCACATCAAAATACATTTCGGCAACGCCGCCACCTGTTCACCCGAAGGCACGATGGTTGCGCCCGTCGTAGTAAATCCGGATACGATTTCAAAGAGGGCGTCTACGTAATTGCTGTATGCATCCACCCCCGAGAAAAAGAGAGGCAACGCACCGAAAAGACTGATTATTATCCAAGAGAGGGCAACAATCACACAGCCTTCCTTGGCATAAATATTCGTATTTTTCGGTTTCCCTATCAAGCAAAATCCACCCAATACGCCGCAAATCACCATCGAAATCATAAAGGCAAAGAATTCTTCTTCCCAATAGATTGCCGCCGTAAGCATCGGCACAAGGAAGAATACCGCTTCAAATAGGAGTATCCAACCAAGCGTTCTTTTAATAATCGAAAAATTCATAGCTCGTCACCTTAAAACTTCCGCAACGTCAGTGATACCAAGTTTTTCAGAAATGATAACAACCGCGTCCCCCGCTTCAATCACGTCGTTGCCGCGCGGAACGATTACCTGCTTGTTGCGGTAAATCGCACCAACGAGCACGTTTTCCTTAAACTTCAATTGCCACAAGGGTTTTCCGATAATCGGGGAGTTTTCCTTGATGATAAATTCCGTCGCTTCGACTTGACCGGGAATAATATTGTAGAGGGTTTCAATATTGTTGCCGCTCGTGCTTTGTGCGGAACGTGCATAGCGCAAAATTTGATCGGACGTGATGTTGATAGGACAAATCGTCGTGTCCAAATCCAAGCGACTAATGACGCTATCGTAATCGGTACGATTGATTTTCGTGATCAATTTTCCACTCGCAACGTCCTGTGCGAAAAGGGAAAGGAGTACGTTTTCTTCGTCCTGCTGCGCAAGCGCAACGAATGCACCCGTCCGAGCAAGCCCTTCTTCCGTCAAAAGCTCTTTATCCGCCGGGTTGCCGTGAATCACGTTGAATTTAGGGAACAAACCCGCCAATTCATTACAAATTTCGACGTCCTTTTCAATAATCTTTAAGGACAAACCCGATTTTTCCAAAATTTCGCAAAGATAATGCGTGATAACGCCGCCGCCCACCACGAGTGCATCCTTGATAGAATGTCCTTTGCAATGAATCGTCGAGAAGAATGCATGCGCGCTTTTCGGCGATGCAACAATGGAAACAACGTCCTTATCCGCAAAGACGAAATCGCCGTTTGCAATGTACGCCTCTTCCCCACGCTCGACCGTTGCGACGAGTACGTCCGCATGATATTTCATCATCACTTCTTTCACCGAAAGCCCCACAATCGGACTTTCCGCCGTGAGCTTAAACTTAATCAACTCAACCCTGCCCCCTGCAAACGGCTCAATTTTGATTGCCGCAGGGAAACGAAGTACACGCGCAATTTCTTGCGCCGCTTCGTATTCGGGATTGATTACCATTGCAAGCCCAAGCTCTTCTTTAAGGTATTCGGACTCGGTGCTGTATTCAGGATTTTTAACGCGTGCAATCGTTTGGCATTCCCCTTCCTTTTTCGCAATCATGCAACAAAGCAAGTTCAGCTCGTCCGAATTCGTGACGGCGATAAAAAGGTCGGCACTTTTGATCCCCGCCTCACGCAAGGTATTCGGCGTAGCACCGTTCCCGATAATCCCCATAACGTCGAATCTACCCGTAATTTCGTGCACCTTCGACGCTTGCATATCAATGACCGTCACCTCGTTTCCATCATTATTCAATTTTTCGGCAAGGTTGTTGCCAACCCTACCACAACCAACAATAATTACTTTCATATCCTTATATCCTTATGGATTTTTTTGAATTTTTATTTATTTTGCCTTCTTTTTTGCCAATTTTTTCACGGAAGTATGATGCTCTTCGCCCGAGAATAAGCGCGCGATATTTTGATGATGCGCCGCCCACGTGAGTACGTTGATTGCCAAAATCAGCATATACGCCCACACCAGGTATGTGTTGAACACGTTTCCATAGCGTTTGAAGAAGATCACGAGCTGGATAATACTCAACCCCGAAACACCCAAAAGTGAACCGAGCGAGCCCCATTCGGTGTAGGCGATAAAGAAAACTACGCCAACCAACAGCGCAAAGCATATAAGCGCCCACCAGCCCCATTCGCAGGGCAAACAAAACCAAAAAAGCCCCAACGTGGACGCAATGCCTTTCCCACCCTTAAACTTCATTGTCACGGGGAAGATATGTCCGATGATTACGCACAGTCCGCAAAAATATCTTGTGACGTCCGCTACGCGCACAAACGAGTCCTCGAAATAGTAGTCGCGGTAGATAAAATAGCTAATCAAAGCGAGCAAGCCACCCTTTACTGCATCGCAAAGGAAGGTGATCAAGCCCACCTTCAAGCCGAATTCTCGGCTCATATTCATCGTACCGGGGTTTCCGCTGCCAATTTTGGTGATATCACGTTTTTTGATTTTGGAAATCAAGAGCGCGAAATTGAAACAACCGACGAAATAGCACACGATTGCCATTACGACAAATTGCCACCAGTTTTGTGAAAAATCAAATGCTTTCATAGTGTATTCCCTTGTTTTTCAAGCTATACTATGCGGTGTGCACCGCTACAAAAAATCAATCCTCGTCCTTCTTTTCTCTCACGACGATTTTGATGGGCGTACCCGTGAAATCGTATGCACGGCGAATTTGGTTTTCCAAGTACCGAGCGTAAGAGAAATGGAGCAAGCCCTCGTCGTTGACGTGCAAGACAAAGAGCGGCGGACATACCCCCACCTGCGAAGAGAAAAATACGCGCATTCTTCTGCCCAAATACGAGGGCGGTTCTTGCAATCTTACCGCATCGCTAATCAAATCGTTCAGCTCGCCCGTCGGCACTCTAAACGTAGCGTTTGCATACACCTCGTCTACCGCCGCAAGCATCTTTTCTACGCGTTGCCCCGTCTTTGCCGAAATGTAGATAGACTTAAAGTAGTCCATAAATTTCAAGTCCTCTTTGAGCTGTTCTTCAAAGCGATTGACGGTGTGGGTGTCCTTTTCCACCAAATCCCACTTATTCATTACGATCACGGACGGTTTGCCCTGCTCGTGTACGTAGCCGATAATCTTTACGTCCTGCTCGGTCAAGCCCTCTGCACTATCCACCACAAGCAAGCACACGTCACTGCGGCGTACGGCGTCAAAGGCACGCATGTTGCTGTAATACTCTACGTCGTCGTCTACGTTTTTCTTCTTTCTAATGCCTGCCGTGTCGATAATGGTATACGCCTTTCCGTTGCGAGTAAACAGCGTGTCGATAGCGTCTCTCGTCGTACCTGCCATAGGCGTAACGATACTTCTCTCGCTGCCGAGTATTCTATTTACAAGGCTAGATTTACCTGCGTTCGGTTTACCGACAACGGCAATTTTGAGAGAAGGAACCTTCTCT